>JBARPA010000162.1:0-12054 GCA_049642665.1 Candidatus Zixiibacteriota bacterium | reverse complement strand
CTCCTCAGCCGCGCCTTTACCCTGCACCCTGACCGGATTAAGGATAATTCGTACAGAGGGGAAACGTCGATGAAGAATTTTAATAATATCTTTTATCGCAGCACCTGTAGGTGAAGTAACCACGCCAATTGTTTCAGGAAATTCAGGAAGGGGAAGTTTGTGTTCCTCATCAAAGAGACCTTCTCTAGCAAGTTTCTCTTTTAATTTTTGAAATTCAAGTTCCAGTTTACCTATGCCAGCAGGGTGAAGCAGAACAACGTCAAGTTGGTACTGACCGCCTCTCTGGTAAACCGTGATATTACCCAGAGCAATCACCTGCATTCCGTCTTCAGGTTCAAATCTCAGGGAGTTATTCCGAAACCTCCAGAAAACGCATCTTATCTGGGAATTTTCATCTTTCAGTGAAAAATATCTATGCCCGGAGGAGTGAAGAGTATAATTAGAGATCTCCCCTTCCACCCATATTTTGGGAATATTTCCCTCTAATATCTCTTTGATCTTTTTAGTGATTTCAGAAACAGTGTAGATTTCAGCTTCCATAACATTATATTATCCGTTCAATCCCCCTCATCTGTTGGGAATCCATCTGCTCAATCCGTTTAATCTGCTGTGCTACTCCACCAACTTCTTAAAATCATCATCATCCCACAACCACTTGAAAATCTCATCCGTTTTTGCCATATCCTTGTACCTCGGATTCAATTCAATTGCTCTTCTTAGGCTCAATAATGCTTTTTCTTTTTCATTCAATAACGAATGAATATTAGCTTTATCATACCAGAAAATATAATTATCTTTCTGTAGCTCAGTTGCCTTTTCGATTTTTTCTAACGCCTCTTCAAGATATCTTCTCTCTTTTTTTCGTTCCCAGACCAGCCAGAGAGTAATACCCCAATAGTCATAGGCAGCTGCAAAATCTTTATCATTCTCTATTGCTAGCTTGAACTGATCTATTGCCTCGTCAAACATCCTAGCGTCTTGCAGAATGGTGCCTTCAATGAAATATCTGTTTGCCTGGCTTATTCTTGCTGCATCTTCGGCAGCTTCCTTTTTCCTTGCGGTCTCGGCAAGGATTGTCCGAGCATCGTCAACCAGTTCCAACATTTCTTTCCTCATGCTTTTAATTTCCGTTGCAGTTATTTCCGCTGATGCCTTTATTGTCTCAATTCCCTCTCTTAGTTCTCCTGCCTTTTTAGTTTCTTCCATAAGGGTCTCAGTCATACTCAGTCTTGCTTCTTCAACTTCATTTTTTACCTTTTCAATCTCCTTTTCTGCTCTTTCAGTTATATCTCTTATCTCTTCCTTCATACCTTTAATATCTTCTCTAAGCTCTCCTTTTACTCTAGTCGCATCTATCATAGCGTAACCGCCCAGAACGCCAATCACTACAATTACTATTCCTATAATTGTTGCAATTGTGTTGATATGCTTTATGCTTCTGTTCACTCCCTCAATGCATCTTTCATAACCATCTTTTTTGAGCTTTTCAATTTCAGCTTTTAAGGTCTCAAAATTCTTCTCTTCGTTATTCATCTTTTCCCCTTTCATTAAAAAGTTCCCACCCCGGTATCACAAGTTGAGACAACTTGTGCTACCGAGATAAAATATCCTCAATCTTTTGACCTTTCAATTGGCACAATTTTGTGCTTAAAAAGATACCTCTTTATCTTTCTGGTGGAGGTTTTCTCGAATTCCTCCTCCCTTATCTCAAAACCCTTGATTCTTTTGTAATCTGCAATATTAGAACAGCAATTGGCAATCTCTTCTTTTATGGTACCTTCGATTTTTTTCTCATCGAATTCTTTTTTTTCCTGTTCTGCGATGTAATCAAAATACTCATAGTCCGGGACAATTATGGCATACGGCTCCTCCCCTTTTCCCTCTCCGACTCTCCTTCCCAAGACCAAAGACTCTAATATAAATGGACTCTTGTTAAGCTGATATTCCAGCTCCTCAGGGTAAATGTTTTTTCCGGCACGCGTAACGATCATATCCTTTTTTCTGCCGGTTATATACACATACCCATCCTTATCTATCCAGCCTGAATCACCGGTAAGAAACCACCCTTCTTCAAATACCTCAGCCGATGCTTTTTCGTTTTGAAAGTATCCTTTCATTATCATATCACCCCGGGCAGCGATTTCGCCTGTTCCGTTTTCGTCTGGATCCACTATCTTAATCTCAGCCCCTGGAATGGGTGGACCTGCTGATGCATATTTAGGCTTTTTAAAAGGATTGACACACAATACAGGAGAGGTTTCGGTTAATCCATATCCTTGTAGAAACCTTATTCCTAAAAGATCGAAAACTTCCGGTATCTCAGGTGAAAGAGGTGCACCTCCGCATACCATAAGTCTTAGAGTCGAAAGCCCAGCTTTTTCTCTTAAGCCTTTAAAAAGAACTTTGCCCGGATTGATGCCAAAGACTTTATTGGCAGTGCCGCATAAGCCTAAATTGGTATTAAATAAAAATTGCGTCAGGGGGGATTTTTTCTTGATGCCCTTTCTTAAACTACCCAGCATCTTCTCGAATAAAAGGGGCACGCCGATTAATACAGCTGTTTTCGTATTCCTCATATCTTCCAGCAACTGCTTTGATTTTAGACTGCGGGCATAATAGATTCTTGCGCCTTTGCCCAAAGGAATTAAGAATCCACAGGTACATTCGAAGGTATGGTGAATGGGTAAAACCGAAAGAAAATTATCTTCAGGATAAATGTCTATGGCTTGATAAATTCCCCAGATATCGGACACAATATTCCTGTGAGTCAACATCACCCCTTTGGATGAACCAGTTGTACCGGAAGTGAAAATCAAAGAGGCTAAATCGTCCTGTTCCGGGTAAGGTAATTCATTAGAACCTCCTTCTCCCCTCTCCAGCATCTTTTGAAAGGGAACTATATTCTCCCTCTGCTTATCATCCATAGATATTATTCTCTCAAGTGAATCTAAATCGGTTAAAGCCTCTTCCATGTCCGGGATGTACCTGGATGAAGCTACCACCATTTTAGCATGCGACTCTCTTAGAATGTGCTTGAGCTCAGAGCCTTTTAATGATGGATCCAGGGGAACAGTAACTCCATTGGCTGAAAGAATTCCCAGATAGGCAATGCCCCATTCGGGACGATTTCCCGAGATCAAGCCTACTTTATCTCCTTTTTGTAATCCCATCTCCACCAGATCCAGAGCAAAAAGTTTCACCCTTTTCCCCAGTTCAGCATAGGTTATACCCTGGAAATTTTCACCGGTATAAGCATAAAGAGATAACCGGTCACCATAGAGCCTGATAGACCTGTCCAAAAGCTCAGGGATGGTAAGACCCTTTAACTCATCAAGATTCATCTTCTCAGACATATCTCAAACCCAGTTTGAATATATAATACCCAATCCTGAGAAGATTGTCAATTTGAATATGTAAACCTTAGAAGAAATCATTTACCAGGGCTGGGAGCCCTGGCTACGGTGGTAAAGGGGAAAAATTTTTCGTAGGTAGATCGTAGGCCAGGCACCCTTGCCTGGCTACACATCCTGCAGGGCTGGGTGCCCTGCCAAGGGGAAAATTTTTTCGTAGGTCGGGCACCCTTCCCAACCACCTTTTGAGATATCAAGGAAAGGTCTCTAAAAAATGCGTTTGTCATTGCGAGCCTGAAAGGCGTGGCAATCCCTTGAGATTACTTCGTCCTCCCCCGCCTGTGGTGGGGGGACTCCTCGTAATGACAGCAGTTTGATACTACGAGTTTTTCGGAGAACTCAATAAAAAAAGTAAGATGCAAATAGTTAAATGTTAAAGGAAAAGAACTAAGAAATTTCTTTTGGTGAAATATTCTTACAACCCCTTTTGCATTTTTGCAGCTTTTAGAGTATTCTTCAAAAGCATGGTTACCGTCATTGGTCCCACACCGCCGGGGACAGGGGTGATGGCTCCGGCTATCTGGGAGACCTCCTGGAAATCGACATCCCCCACGATTCTATATCCCCTTTTAGCTGTTTTATCCTCCACCCTGTTGGTGCCTACGTCAATAACCACAGCTCCCTGCTTGACCATATCCCCTTTCACAAATTCGGGCTTACCCATGGCGGCCACCAGTATATCAGCCTCTTTAGTAAAATGGGGAAGGTCCTGGGTGCCGGTATGACATAAGGTAACCGTTGCATTGGCACCTTTTTGTTTTTGTGAAAGCATCACCGAAAGGGGCTTTCCCACCAGGCTACCCCTCCCCAGTATCACAACGTGTTTGCCTGATGGATCATTTCCCGATCGGATTAAAAGCTCCTGGATGCCGTAAGGGGTGCAGGGTAAAAAAGTAGGTTTGCCGGCCAGCATCATTCCCACGTTATAGGGATGAAATCCATCCACATCTTTTTGGGGATCGATTCTGAGAATGACCTTCTCCTCGGATATCTGGGGAGGTAAAGGAAGCTGTACCAGTATTCCGTTCACATTGTCCCTCTGGTTCAAATTATCGATCAGAGATAAAAGTTCTACCTCCTTTAATTCCTGGGGATATCTTTTAACCTCCGACTGGATCCCCACCTCCTCACACCCTTTGGCTTTATATTTTACATAGATTGCGGAAGCTGGGTTATCGCCGATCAAAACTGCGGCCAGACCCACCTTCCCGCCTTTCTTTTTAAGCTCTTCCACCTCAAATTTTATTTCCTCCCTGATCTCCTGCGAGGTCTTTTTTCCGTCAATTATTTGGGCTGTCATCTTCCTCCTCAACTCTCCTCATTTGGAACATCAATTTTTAATCTTTCAATACTTTTTGCCCTGCCTGAATCAGAATCAACATCTATCAAGACCCCGCAGAATTTCACATCATCTATGCCCAGCCTGAACCTGTGAGGGATCTGAGTTAAGAATCGGGTTAAAGCATCCTCTTTTCTTATGCCAATTATGGAATTATGGGGACCGGTCATTCCCGCATCAGTTATATAGGCAGTTCCTTTAGGTAATATGGTTTCGTCGGCTGTTTGCACATGGGTATGGGTTCCTACTAAAGCTGATATCTTGCCGTCAAGATAAAAGCCTAAAGCCATTTTCTCTGAGGTGGCCTCTGCATGCATATCCACCACTATTATCTTGGCATCCTTTTTAAGCTTTTCGATCTCTTCCAGTGATCTTCTGAATGGGCAGTCGATCTCTTTTATAAATACCCTTCCCTGGATATTTATCACTCCCACCTTTTCAAATTTCCTGGTTTCAAAAATACCCGATCCCCTGCCAGGAACGTCCGGGGGATAGTTT
The DNA here is from genome assembly GCA_049642665.1 of Candidatus Zixiibacteriota bacterium. Taxonomy (GTDB): domain Bacteria; phylum Zixibacteria; class MSB-5A5; order MSB-5A5; family SM23-73-2; genus CAYURP01. Next base: position 6,807 of record JBARPA010000162.1, on the reverse strand, counting down.
GCAGGACGCAGTACCCGGTATTCTTCCTCCAGGTAGGGGAAAATGTCTTTTCTATCCCAGATATGATTCCCGCTGGTGAGACAATCCACCCCGTAGGTGAAGATCTTTTGACCAATCTCTTTGGTTAAACCGAATCCACCGGCTGCATTTTCCACGTTAGCGATGACAAAATCAATATCCAGGTTTCTCCTTAGATCTGGTAAAAGCTGGGAGGCAGCCCATCTTCCGGGCCTTCCTATGATATCGGCTATGAACAATATCTTCAAATTTACTCCCGAAAATTTTATTTAGCATATTCCACAGCTCTGGTTTCTCGGATGACAGTAACTTTGATCTGACCCGGGTATTCCAGTTCAGCCTCTATCTTCTTGGCGATTTGAGATGCCAGCTCAGCGGATTTGGAGTCATCCATTTGCTCGTGCTCCACGATGATTCGGATCTCCCTTCCTGCCTGAATGGCGTAAGCCTTAGCTACACCCTTGAAGGAATCAGCCAGCTCCTCCAATTTTTCCAGTCTTTTGATGTATGCTTCCAGGGTTTCCCTGCGGGCTCCGGGTCTGGCGCCGGAAACCGCATCCGCAGCTTGAGCCAGAACAGAATAGGGAGACTCATGAGGAACATCCTCATGGTGGGCCGCTATGGCATTCAGGACAAAAGGATGTTCACCATATTTCAAAGCCATATTGTAACCAATCTGGGAATGGGTTCCCTCGCTCTCCTTATCCACTGCCTTTCCTATATCATGCAAAAGCCCCGATCTTTTAGCCAGATTGGAATCCAAATCCAACTCCGCTGCCATTATCCCGCAAATATAAGCCACTTCTATGGAGTGATGTAACACGTTCTGACCGTAGCTGGTACGGTACCGGAGCTTGCCCAGAAGTTTAACCAGCTCCGGATGTAACCCGTGGATTCCCAGATCGAAACAGGCTTGTTCTCCTGTTTCCCTGATGATGACATCCATCTCCTTTTTTGCCTTAACAACAACCTCCTCGATGCGGGCAGGATGAATTCTGCCGTCCACCACCAACTTTTCCAGAGCCATTCTGGCGATTTCGCGTCTTATGGGATCATAACCGGACAGAATAACCGCCTCTGGGGTATCGTCCACTATCACATCGATTCCGGTTTCGATCTCAAAGGACCTGATATTCCTTCCCTCTCTTCCGATTATCCTTCCCTTCATCTCATCAGTGGGCAAATTCACCACGGAAACCGTGGATTCGACCGTATGATCGGCAGCACATCTCTGGATGGCCTGAATAATAATGTTTTTAGCTTCCTTTTCCGCTGTTTCCTCAGCTTTTTCCTTTATCTGCTTGATAAGCTGAGCCGCCTCCTGCCGGGCTTCGCCTTCCAGATTCTGCATAAGAATCTTTTTGGCCTCCTCCGAGGACATCTGAGCGATCCTTTCCAGCTGTTTGTTCTGAGTGGCGATTAACCTGTTCAGTTCCTCCTCCCGCAATCGATTAGCCTTTTCCCGGGCATAGATGATCTTTTCCTTGTTCTGGTTTTCCCTTTCCTTTCTGTTAAGTATATCCACTTTTCTGTCCAGACTTGATTCCCTGTCCTGAAGTTTCTTTTCCAGTTTGGCGATTTCACCCTTCTTCTCCTGGATCTCCCTTTCTACCTTGAGTTTGGTTTTGTACGATTCATCCTTGGCTTCGAGAATAGCCTCTTTTTTCTTTATCAGCGCCTCTTTTTCCGCATCCGCTATTATTTTCTTCGCCGTCTCCTCGATCCTAGCTAATTTCCCTTCTCCGGTTCTGCGACTGATCCACCACCCGATCAGAAAGGAAATTACTCCGGCCCCGATTGCACCTACAACTGTTATTATATTTACCATTTTCTCACCTCCAAATGAAAACCCCACTTTCTTAAACTCAGTTCAAGGTCAACCTTTTGATTTACCTTAGGCTGAGCTTAATTAAATGGGGTTAAAAAGCAAAAACTAAGACTTAAAGTTCCTGTTCTATTAACTCATTGTCCAGACGTTCAATTAGGGATTGAGCTCTTTCCTCTATATCTGATAATCTTTTTTCTTTTTCAGCTCTTTCCTTAAAAAGCTCATCAGCGATATTTAAAGCAGCAAGCACTGCCACCTTGACAGGTACCTTTGCAGAGACTTTTTCCTGAACCTCTCTCATCTTAGTATCCACGTACTTAGCCACCTGAATAATATAGGCCCTGTCTGCCTCTGCCTTAATGGGATATTCCTCCCCTAAGATGTTTACTAAAACTGTCTGTTTTTTATCATTCATACTTTAGTTGTCAATTTTTGCTTCCAACCCCACCTACCTAACTATACTTAAGATAATAAATCCATATTTGTTCTGTCAAGTGTTAATTCAACCCATATTTTCCAGCATTTCTATTTTCTCAATTAAGTTTTTTATCTTTTTTTTGACTCTTTCCTTCTCTGAATTATGTCGGCTGCCTGTGTCTTTAAGCTCAGATTTGACATGATTGTTTTGAGCTAAAAGCTCTTTGGTTTTTTCCTCATATTCAAAAACTTTATTAGTCAAACCATCATATGAAGCTGATATTTGATGATTTTCCTGTTTTAATTTTTCCATTGATTCCAGTATTCTGGTGATTTTCGATTCCAATTTCTCAAAATTTTCCATCTTCATAAAACTCCCTTCCTTTAATAGGCTTTGCCTGTTCAGCTCCTCAGCTTAGCATCAAAACCACTCTTGAGCTGGGAGATTATGTTCTGATGAACCTTTTCAACCTCCTCGTCGGTTAAGGTTCTGTCTTTGCGACGATATCTTATGGAGTAGGCCAGACTTTTCTTGCCCTGGGGTATCTGCCCTCCCCGGTACAGGTCGAAAAGAACTACCTTCTCTATTAGTTCCCCTCCTGCTTTTTTAATCTTATCCTCTATCTTTTGAATCAAAACCTCCTCCCCTACCACAATGGCCACATCTCTTTCCACCGGAGGATATTTAGGAAGAGGTGCAAACCATTTCTTTTCCGGAATGAGCTTAAAAACTCTCTCAAAATCAAGTTCACATAAAAAGACTTTATCCTTTATATCATAATCCTCAAGGAGCTCCGGTGAGATCTCCCCTAAGATTCCTAAATCCGAATCTTTAACATTAAGCTTAAAGCAGCTATTCTTCAAGAAAATCGAATTATTGTAAGGATGCAATTCCAATCCGGATATGGATAATCCTTCCAGAAGCGATTCAACTGCCCCTTTCAGATCAAAAAAATCCACCTCTTCTTTTTCCTCATGCCACCTCAGGGGCCTACGAATTCCGGAAAGGGCTAAACAGAGTTTATATTTTTCCCTGGGAAGATCCTTATCCCGGGGCTCAAAAATCTGCCCCAGTTCAAAGATCCTGATTTGAGACTCTTTTCTTTTCTTGTTCCACTCGATTACCTTGATGATGTTATATATCAGAGAAGTGCGTAAAACCGAAAGTTCCTCTGAAAGAGGGTTACGTAATTTCAGAAAACCTGACTGAGAGCAAACCTTCTCCATATGTTTGGGATCCACCAGGTTATTGGTCACCACCTCAAAGAAACCATCCCCTATCAGTACTTCCTTCATCCTATGCATAACCTTGTCCTCAGGGGCTACATTGGTGATTAGGAGTCCTCCCGCTCTCAGAGACGTGTCTATCTTATCATAGCCATAGATTCTGGCTACCTCCTCGATTAAGTCTATCTCCCGAGTTATATCGGGCCTGAAGCTAGGGACCTCAACTTTCAGATCCCCATCCTCCTCAACCTTCATCTCCAGGCTTTTTAGAATTCTTTTGATCTGGGATTTTTTAAGCTGAGTGCCCAGAATTTGGTTAACTCTTTTGCTTCTCAATTTTATTTTGGATTTTTTAATTTTTTGGGGGTAACAATCGACCACTCCTTTCAAAATCTCACCCTGAGCCAGCTCGGCAATCAACTGGGCTGCTCTATTGGCGGAGTTTATTACATTGTCTGGATCAGCTCCTCGCTCAAAACGATAGGAGGCATCCGAATTTATCCCCAAATACATTCTTCCTCTTCTTATCACCCGGGGATTAAAATAAGCTGATTCCAGAAGAACGTTTTCAGTTTTATCCGTGACTTCAGATTCCAATCCCCCCATTATTCCCCCAACGGCTACAGGTTTTTCACCATCTGTAATCAACAGCACATCTTTATTCAACTTTCTTTCCACCTGATCCAGGGTAGTGAATCTCTCGCCAGTTTTTGCTTTTCGGATCAGGACTTTGGGATGGCTGAAAAGATCATAATCGAAAGCATGCAAGGGATGTCCCTGTTCCATCATCACCAGATTAGAGACATCTACCACATTATTGATTGCCCGGAGTCCCACGGAATGGAGTCTTCTTCTCAGCCAGAAAGGTGATTTATCCACCTTGACATTTCTTATCACCCGGGCAGCATATCGGGGACAAGCATCGGGATCAGCAATTTCAATTTCAACTTTTGAATTTGCAAGTTCCTTAAGTTGGTTAAACTTTATTTGGGGTTTTAGGATTTTCCCACCGAAAAGTGCAGCCACCTCCCGAGCCACACCAATCATGGAAAGACAATCAGGTCTATTAGGGGTTAGATCTATATTCAAGATATAATCCTCAAGATTCAGGGCAGTGGAAAGGGATTCACCAACTTTCAAATCACCCTCCAGGATCATTATTCTCTCCGACTCCTCCCCTATTCCCAATTCCATCTCTGAACAGATCATCCCGAAAGAATCAACACCTTTAAGATTAGCCTTAGCGATTTTAGTCTGGGATGTAAGTTCAGCTCCGATGAGAGCTACCGGAACCTTTGCCCCCTCCTTTACGTTCTGGGCTCCGCAAACAATTTGAAGGGATTCCTTTCCCGTATCCACCTGACACACCCAGAGCTTATCCGCCTGGGGATGCTTATCTATTTTTTCAATCTCACCCACCACAACCTTTTCCGGGCCTTTGCCTAAATAATCAATGGTTTCCACCTCCAGCCCGGCTAAGGTGAGCACATCCGCTAATTTCTCAGGAGTGGCATTGAACTTAACCAGCTCTTTTAACCATTTATAACTTACCTTCATCCTTAAAATTGTCTCAAGAATCTCAAATCGTTTTCGTAAAACAATCTTACATCATCTATCCTGTACTTTAGAAGGGCGATCCTTTCCACTCCCATGCCGAAAGCATAACCCGAATAAATCTCTGGATCATAACCAACTGCCTTGAAAACCTCCGGATCGATCATTCCTGCACCCAGAATCTCCAACCATCCTCTGTGTTTACACACGCTACATCCTTTACCTCCGCATATCACACAGGATATGTCCACCTCGGCTGAAGGTTCGGTAAAAGGGAAAAAACTTGCCCTGAATCTCAGTTTTACATCTTTGCCAAAGAATTCCCAAACAAATGTATATAGAATCCCTTTTAGATCCGCAAAAGTAACATCATTATCCACATAGAACCCTTCCACCTGATGAAAAACACAATAGGAGCGAGAATTAATAGCCTCATGCCGATAAGTTCTTCCCGGAGCGATAATCTTCACCGGGGGTTTTCTTTTCTCGAACTCCCTTATCTGAACAGGGCTGGTATGAGTACGTAAAAGGATATGATCAGAAATATAGAAGGTATCCTGCATATCCATAGCCGGGTGATCCTCAGGGAAATTAAGAGCTTTGAAATTATAGTAATCTGTTTCCACGTCCGGACCCTTTGCCACCTCAAAACCCATTCCATAAAAAATCTCTGTGATTTGATCCAAAGTCTGGGTAATGGGATGGAGTTTTCCCAACCATGGTTTTCGACCCGGCAGGGTATAATCCAAGAACTTCTTTCTTAATTCCCCTTCCCCCTTTCCCATCTTGAGCTCATCCAATCTCTGAGCTAGAAGCGCACCTATCTTATCTTTTATCTGATTGGCTAACTTACCTGCGACTGGCCTTTCCCCCGGCGAAAGATCCTTTAATTCTCTAACCAGATTGGTTACAGAGCCCTTTCTTCCTAAAAAGCTTACCCTGATTCTTTCCAGATGCTTTAAATCCTCTGTCTGTTCGATTTCTTTAACAGCTTTTTCTTCTTCCAGCTTTAGATCATTTAACAGGTTCATTTTTTAAGCTCATTTACTTTTGGCTAACTGGGCCAGCTGGGCAAAAGTTTGAGAATCTTTGACAGCTATCTCAGCCAGGGACTTGCGGTCCAGATTAATCCCATTTCTCTTTAAACCCTGAAGAAAAAGGGAATAGCTCAGCCCGCAGAGGCGGGAAGCTGCATTTATCCGAACAATCCAAAGTCGTCTAAAATCCCTTTTTTTCTGTCTTCTATCTCGATAAGCATATACTAAGGCTCGATTGACCGTCTCCTTGGCAGTTCGATAGAGTTTGCTCCTTGCTCCATAATACCCTCTTGCTTTTTTCAAGATTTTTTTCCGCCTTCTTCTTGAAGCTACCTTATGGGTTGCTCTGGGCATCAGAATCTCCTCGTTTTTTTATTTTGGTAAAAGAGATTTAATTCTTTTTTCATCCACCTTGCTTACCAGGGCAGATTTTCTCAGTTTTCTTTTCCTTTTACGTTTCTTTTGGCTAAAAAGATGACTGGTATAAGCTTTACTTCTCTTGAGCTTTCCTTTAGCTGTTTTTTTAAATCTTTTGGCTGCTCCCCGGGAGGTTTTGATCTTGGGCATTTTCTACTCCTTTTTCCTCTGGGATTTTGGTATTATTGTCGCAGTTAGGCTTCGCCCCTCCATTTTCGGCTTTTGAACCATAGTCCCTACATCCTCCAAATCACCCTGTAATCTTTCCATAAGCCTTTGACCGAATTCAGTATGAGTCCTTTCCCGACC
>JBARPA010000161.1:0-1887 GCA_049642665.1 Candidatus Zixiibacteriota bacterium | reverse complement strand
GCCGTTCTTAAAAGATACTCTTAAGTTTGATTTATGCACTAATGAGTTATATTACAAAGATAGACACAATAGAATTGAGGTCATAAATGTCAAATAAATCCATACCTAAAAAAACTCCCTTCTACGATATTCATATTAAAAATAAAGCAAAAATAGTTGAATTCGCCGGGTTCTGGATGCCCATCCAGTTTAAAGGCATAATGGAGGAACACAGAAGAGTCAGATCAACAGTGGGGCTTTTCGATATCACCCATATGGGCGAATTTGAGGTTCGGGGCAAGGATTCCTTAGCATTTTTACAGAAGTTCACCACCAACGATGTTTCCAAACTGGAGACAAACCAGATCCAGTACTCATGTATGTGCTATGATGCCGGCGGGATAGTGGATGACCTTCTGGTGTACCGTTTACCTACCCACTGGATGCTGGTGGTAAATGCCTCCAACATTGATAAAGATTACCAGTGGCTTGAGGATCATCTTTTTGGTGATGTGGAGCTGAAGAATGTCTCGGATGAAACTGCTTTATTAGCCCTGCAGGGTCCTGATGCTGAAAGGATTTTGTCTCAATTAACCGATGTGGATCTTTCAAATCTGAGATTTTATTGGTCCACCTTCGGGAAGGTAGCAGGTGTGGATATGCTTTTTTCACGAACAGGCTATACCGGCGAAGACGGCTTTGAACTTTACATCAAACCCGAAAATGGTGAAAACTTATGGAATGCTCTGATGGATGCTGGCAAAAAATTCGATATCGAGCCTATTGGCCTGGGTGCCAGGGATTCCTTAAGGCTGGAGATGAAATATATGCTTTATGGAAATGATATCGACCAGACCACAAATCCCATGGAAGCGGGCTTGGGATGGGTTGTGAAATTAGATAAGGGCGATTTCATCGGAAAAGAACCAATAGTGAAGATGAAAAATGACGGAATTAAAAGAAAATTAGTGCCCTTTATATTAAAGGGAAAAGGTTTTCCCAGAAAAGGTTATGAAATCCATAAAAACAATGAAAAGATCGGGTTTGTCACCAGCGGAACATTCTCACCATCACTGGAAAAGGGGATTGGATTGGGATATGTAAAAGTGGATCAATCCAAAAGGGGTGAGGAACTGGATATAATCATCCGGGGAAAAGCGGAAAAGGCGGAGATAGTAAAACCACCCTTTTACAAGGATTCCAGTCACAAATGAACTGTTAAACATTAAACCGTTCAACCTTTTGTACTACAAAACGAATATTCGCTTGAGAGAAGGATATCTTAAAAGAATTATAAATGTCTTAGGTTGTTAGATGGACAAAAAGAAAGTCTACAGAATACTGGATGCCAATTTAAATCGAGCCCGTGAGGGGATAAGAGTAGCTGAGGATGTGGCCAGACTCTATTTGGATAATGAATCTTTAGCAAAAAAATTTAAATCCTTAAGACATAGAATTACTAAAATAGCCCAGCAAAGCTTTGAATCCGATAAACTTTTGTTCTTCAGGAACAGTGAAAAAGATGTAGGATCAAAGGGAATGGGGAAAATGGAGGGGAAAAGGAAAGGTTTGGCAGGAGTGGTTCAAGCTAACCTGCGCCGCGCTCAGGAGGCTTTAAGGGTTCTGGAAGAGATGGGAAAACTGGTTAAAAAAGATTCAGCGGAAAAATTCAAAAGGGTGAGATTCAGAATTTACAGTCTGGAAAAGGAGATGGGGCAAAAGATTAAAATCTGAAGATTCCAAAAAGCACCAGGACGGAATATGATGAGGGAGTTTGCAGTTGTACCTTACCCTCAAGGTGGTTTTTTTTATTCTGTTGAATTAAGTCGGGTGGACACAGAGGTCCACCCCTACTTTTATGGACAAGGCGGTGGTCCGCTTTTAAAGAGGTAATTAATCAGATAGACC
>JBARPA010000160.1:0-5450 GCA_049642665.1 Candidatus Zixiibacteriota bacterium | reverse complement strand
ATTAACACCAGAACTGAAAGTAGAAATGAGATTCTAAATTTGACCGACATAAAAGCCTCCAATGTTTCGAGCTTTATTTTTTCTCTTTACTCTCAACTCTTCACTATCTTACAAGCACCATTTTTTTGCCTTCTACAAAAGGAATGCCACTTACTTTCAATTGGTAGAAATAAACTCCGGACGCAAGATCCTTTCCTTGATCATTCTTTCCATCCCAGGTCACCCTGTATTCACCAGGATGTTGCCTTTCTTTTACCAGTGTCCTGACCTTGGAACCTAAAATATTGTAGATAGTTATCTCAACCTCTGCTGGCTGATAGCCAATGTCGGGCAGATAGTAATAGATAACAGTTGTGGGATTAAAAGGATTAGGATAGTTCTGAGCTAACCTTACTTTATTAATGTCAACTGTTGTCTCATCTGAGAAGGGAACATCTGTGGCTGTTATCTCCAGCTCCTCAGAGTAAGAACTTTCGTTTTCTGTTAAATCGTAAGCTGAAACCTTATAGTAGTAGGTTTTTCCCAGCTCCCAGTCATAGTCTCTGAAAAAAGTAGTATCCTTGGAAATGATCCCTACTATCTTAAAAGTATCCGGCTCAAAGTTGAAAACGGTATCCTTATAAACTATATAATGAGATAAGTCTGCTTCTGTATTTTTTCTCCAGGATAAGGTTATTGAAATGCTGTCAAAAGAAGCTTCTAAGCTGTCCGGTGCTTTTGGAGGCAAATCCAGGTATACATAAGATTGCCCCAGAGGTCCTCCATAAGCTCCAATATCTGATCGGGAGGAATCAGGGTCCTTTAAGCTGGGATCACCTACATCTATGCAAGGAGAGTATTTCTGGAGATGAAAATCGAAGGAATCAGCAAACATAGGATCAGCAGAGATATTTCCTGCAATTGAATCCCTGATAACCTCATCTGCTATTACTGTATCCGCCTGGTAATTGGCCCAGGTATTGTTATATAGAAGCTTAAGCTGAGTTGGCAGTTCAGCTAAGGTATTTTCAATTTTGATACCAACTTTGTTGCCAACCGAAATGTTATTAGCTACTAATAACTCCCCTACAGTAGCAGCCTCGATACCGTCTGTTATGAAGTTGACTACAGTATTATTACTAATGACACCTGTGATTGAGCTGAAATATATGCCATTGTATACTTTCCGATCAGCACTATACACTATATTATTGGCACAAAAAGTTGAATCGTAGTTAAAGGACAAGTCCAGCGCATCAGCAGTTTCACCGGTAGCGTCAATCACATTGTTGGCTACAACCACTAATGCCTGAGTAGGACCGAAAAACACTGCTGGATTGCTTTTGAAAAAGGTGTTATTTGCAACATGATAGTCAAAACCATAAGCTATAGCCACACCCACCCCACAATTTAATATTATGTTGTTTCGGATCGCAATTGAAACGTCGTATAAGTCTATTGCACTTGCACAGTTTGTGATCTTGTTATTCTCAATCACTTCTACTGATCCTTGCAGGGGCATTTCGTTCCAAACAGCAAAATGCCCACCAATAATATGGAATCCGTTTACCACTGAACCCTTTGCTAACGTAATACATATGATTGAAACTGAACCATGAATCCTGGTGGAGTCCATTCCCGCTCCGATCAAGCTCACCGAATCCTTCATCACGATGGTGGTATCAGGATAATAATCACCAGCTCCCACCATCACCGTATCCCCTGGATCAGCCGCCCTCATCGCCTGCATTATTGAATCCGCTGCGGTTTCCCAGGAAGTATAAGGATATTCTGAGGTGCCGGTCTTGGATACATAATGGATGTCAGCCAAGCATAGTGAAGGAATCAAGATTACGATTATAAGAAGTAATTTTCTCATCCCTTATCCATCTTGACGCAAATACGTGGGTGGAAATCTTTCTACTTCAGTGATAATATAAGAATTGAATGAAAAAATGTCAACCGAAAATCGCAAAGCGCAGGTGGGGGGATATTGAGGGAAATCTTTATTAACAAGAAGCTTTTGCAGGTAGAGAACTCAAATGATGCTGAAAATGCTTTAAATTAGAAGGTGTTTTCATCTGTAAAAAAACTGTCAAGAAAATACGAACAGACATTTTTAAAATCGGGAATGTAACTATATTGATTTACAATGGTTTAGGGACATTGCTGGGGGACAGGGATTCGAACCCCGGTTCCATGGTCCAGAGCCATGTGTCCTGCCGCTGGACGATCCCCCAGAAATTACACTACCTGAAATCAAAATATGTAAAATTCACTTTTTGTCAATAAATAAAAAATGCAGATTAGCAGTTAATTCATTGTTTTTACCCAGAAATACCATTAAATATTTGAACTTAGCTATAATTTAAAAAGCCCTCATAACCTTTTGCCTGAGTCTTTTTATGAAACCTACAATGGTGAGATTCGTATTTTAACTTGACACAGGAACTTTGGTAAGTTAATTTACAAAATCTTGAGGGATGAGATGAAACTCAAAAAAAGTAGCAAGGTAATCCACTTAACTCTTTTAGTTTTGTTATTTTTTCTTTTCTCTAATTTAACATATCTTCAGATTATATTCCTGAACAAAGCATACGCTTATGCCTATCATGAAGGTTCAAGTACCTTGAAGAGATCTTCAGCTGGGGCAACGGGGTTTTTACTGAAGACTTCTCGAAATATAGGGGGAGAGATCAGGATCCAAACATGGGAAAAAGATGAGGTACTGGTGGAATATGTAAAAAAAGCCAAGGCTGATACCAAAAATGAAGCGAGAGAATTCTCTGAAATGATCGAATTTGACTTGAATAAGACTGATGATATAATAACGCTGGAGGTTTCAACTCCCCGACACGCTCCCTGGCAGGGGACTGACAAGAGTGTAAGGGTGTATCTGGATATCTTTATCCCGAAGGATTTCAAGCTGACATGTGAGAGCAGATACTTTGATTACGATATCTCAGGGCCTCTGAAGAACGTCCAAATCGAAAGCAATTACGGTAAGATTCATGTTGAGGAGGTCCAAGGTGAAACGAATATAGAAACCTCCTACGGAGGAGTTGAAGCCAAGAATTTATCAGGCGGGGTGAATATCGAGACCAGTTACGGTCCCATCTTTTTAACCGATGTGGATACCCAGAACAAAACTGCCTTCCTGGAGACAGTCTATGATAAAATTGACATAATAAGAGTTAAAGGGAATATCAAAGCCAGGACCAACTATAGTCCCATCCTGGCCACTAGTCTGGAATTAGTGGAAGGTGCCTCCAGCTTTGAAACCGTTTACAATAAAATCGATCTAAAGATAGAAGAGCTAAAAGATTGCGATCTTTACGTTGAAAACACTCACGGAAATGTCTATTTGGAATTACCTTCTGATGTCTCGGCCGAGATTTCATTTTCCATAGATCCGGGAGGGAGAATTGAAACCTCGAAAGTTCCCATACTTGTGGAATCCATAGACAATACCAGCCTGGAAGGTGTGATTGGAGAGGGTGACTCCAAAATCGAAGTTATTGTTGGCGGGATAGGTAAAATCCATATGGTAAGCTACAAGTAAAAGAGAGGTAATTTTTTTTCCAGTTTAAAAAACTTTTCTTAAATGCTGAATTAAAATTCCCAAAAAGGAGTGCCTGATGTCTAAAAGTTTGTCTTCTTTTATTCTAATTTCATTTTTTTTAATTGCTAGCTTGGCATTTGCTGATGAGAGTCCCACCCTTGGTTTTCGGACGCCATTTTACTCTTCTGCCCTCTCCGATGATGCCTCAGCTCTGATGTTTAATCCTGCTGGATTAGGCTGGAAAAGAGGTACCCAATTTCTGTACCTGCATTCTTACTCTGATTCCACCTTCAAAGGTGACAACGGAATCTTTATCTCTGGAGGGAATGCTGCCTTCGCGGCCGAGTGGCTGGGTTACGAAAAGGACATAAGATACAGAAAATATACTATGGCTTTAGGATTTGAAATCGTGCCCCGGCTTTATTTTGGATCAAGCTACAGCTGGTTTGGATCTAAAATTCAGGAATACGATGATCTTTCATCCTGGAGAATGGGGCTTTTAGCCCGCCCCTGTCCTTATTTCTCTTTGGGTGCTGTAGCCAGGGATCTGAACCGCCCCGCATTCTTTGGTGAAAAAATTGATGTGGGATATGATCTGGGCATCGCAATCAGACCTTTGACGGATAGAATCACTCTTTTTATGGATGGTTCGATGAAGGATAAGCAGAAACTGAAAGAGGGTAAATTAAGATACGGAGCCCAGTTTGAAATTTTCGAGGGTCTGATTCTATCAGGGGACGTGGATAATGATGGTAATTTCGGGGTGAACTTAAGACTAAATTTACCCAACACAGCTCTGGGATCATATAATTACTATGACAAAGATGATGGGTTTAAAAGAGGAACAGCTTACCTGAACTTCACCGGGGATAGATATCGAACGGTTATAGAGCAGAAAAATAAATATCTTCAGGTTTGGCTATCCGGGGAGATCGCAGAGGAGAAAACAAGGTTCATCTTTGCCCCATCTAGAAGAACGATCCTTGATTTCATAGAGGAGATGGAAAAGGCCAAAAAGGATAGAACGATTCAGGGAATGTTCTTGAGAATCGATCCTCTTGAGGTCGGCTGGGCTAAGGTGCAGGAAATCAGAAATGCGATCCTGGATTTCAAGGAATCGGGCAAAAAGGTAATCTGTTTCATGGAGATGGGAGGAGACAGGGAGTACTATTTAGCCACCGCAGCTGATAAAATTGTGATGATGCCTGGTGGTTATCTGCTTCTGGACGGATTGGCATCTGAAGTGACCTTTATCAAGGGCACTCTGGATAAGCTGGGGATAAAGGCTGATCTTGAGCATATCGGAGATTATAAGTCGGCATCCGACCTTGTCACCAGAGAAAAGATGTCGGATGCTCATAGAGAGGTGGTGAACTCCCTTCTGGATGATTTCTATGCTCAGTTTACAGAGGGCATAGCTTCAGGCAGGGGATGGACTGTATCTGAAGTCAAGGCTAAAATCGACTCCGGGCCTTACACCCCTGCTGAAGCTCTTAAAGCGGGTCTGGTGGACACGCTGGCTTATTATGATGATTGGGAAAAGATAGTTGAAGAGATGGAAGGGAAGAAACCGCATAAACTTTGCGAAAAGAAATACAATGAAACAAAAGACTTCAAGTACTCCTGGGCTATTCCGCCAAAGATAGCCATTGTTTACGGGGTAGGCTCCATTTTTTCCGGCGAAAGTGGAAGTAACATTCTTTTTGGTAAGGTCATGGGATCGGAGACCATTGCTCAAGCCATCAAGAAGGCAAGGGAAGACGAATCGATTAAAGCCGTTGTGTTCAGGGTGGATTCGCCAGGAGGATCAGGCCAGGCTTCCGAGGTGATCTGGCACGAGGTGGTTTTGACCACGGAGAAAAAGCCGGTTATCGTTTCGATGTCCGATGTAGCAGGTTCAGGTGGATAC
>JBARPA010000159.1:0-4894 GCA_049642665.1 Candidatus Zixiibacteriota bacterium | reverse complement strand
ATTCATCGGGATATAATTACTACAAGGTTATGTATATGACTAATCATTCAGGTCAATGGGATAAGCAGCAGGTTTCGCCTGAACTTTTTCTGGGATATATGGGTGCTTCACCATGTTATCTCTCTGTCCAACAAGACGGGACTGCACATATAATCTATGATGCCGGAATAGCTGACAGTAATTACGTTTGTCATGTATATAATGATACGACAGGCGGGACCAACTGGACTACTGATACTCTGGTGTTCCCTTTACCCTATTATGGTTACGGGTTTGCTTTTGCTGTTGATTTTCAGAATAACCTGCACTTGATTCTTACGGGATCTGATGAATTTGATTCAAACAAAAATTTTGTTTGGTATTACTTTCGTCCTTTTGGAAGCCAGGAGTGGCAGGAGCCCGTGGAATTGAGCCAGCATGGAGGCGAGCCTCTGTTTTACATAGACCAAAAGGATAGTGTGCATCTCGTCTGGAAAGGGGCATACCAGCAGCTAAGTTTTAATCACTTCTACGCTAAAAAGAAAAATGGAACCTGGGAATCATATGAATTTCTCGATGGAACTTATCATCCTGATTGGTTTCGGTTTGTTATGGATTCTAATGGGAAAGGATACGGTGTTTTTCAGGGCAGCAAATTGCTTTTACCAGATGACTCCATTGAGGTTTATATCTTTTCATCGCCTACCTCGGTGAAGGACACCAGCGAAGATCAGAAAGTAGAAGGTTTTTGTCTTTTTCAAAACTATCCCAATCCGTTCAACACCACCACCCTGATTCCCTTCAGGGTTAACGGTAAACGGTTTACAGTAAACGGTCCCATCCCCACAACCCAGCAATCCGTTAATAGCTCACAGTCGATGGTTCATAGCCCTCTCCGCACTACCCTTGTAATTTACAATATTCTGGGTGAGAAGGTAAGGACGCTTGTGGAAGAGAATAAACCACCTGGTGAATATCGAGTAATGTGGGATGGGAAAAATGATTCCGGAAAGGAGGTGGCGTCTGGAGTCTATTTCTATAAATTGAAAGTTGGGGATTTATCTGAGAGCCGAAAATTAGTATTGGTCAAATAGAAAGATGATTTTAAATTCTTTAGATTTATCTTGACGAACTGGGGATAATTAAGTAATGTATAGTTGTATAAATCAGGAGCGGTCAGGGCTAGGTTATGAATAAAAATAGAAGATTCAAGCGTTCAAGCTTTTTATGTGGGATTTTACTTCTTCTAATTCTTCTCTTTCCTCTTTTGGATCTTGTCTTTGCCCAGTGGGAGGATGCTCAGATTTCAAGATTGACGGAAAACGAATTCAAAGACTTCATGGGATCTTTGACCTTGGGTAAAAATGACAAGTTATTTCTGCTTTATTGCGAATATACGACTCATGTAGTTGGAGGTCCTTATAAATATTACCTGATGACCAAAGAAAAGGATCAGGAATGGAGCGAGCCTGAGGAAATTGGCGATACCAGTTGTCATCTGGGACAGGGATGTGATTATTCAGTCACAATAGACCCTCAGACAGAGGTTATGCATCTTTTGTATTATGAAGGGGGTAAGATATATTACAGCAATAGCGAAAGGCAGAACTGGGAAAAAGACCTTATAGACTCAGGGTATACCTATTCTGGAAAGCTAGCAATTGATTCTCTGGGCAATGTCCATTTAAGTTTGGGAAAGTGTTGGGTTTCTGCTGGTGAGCATTATGTTAAATATTATTATGTCACGAATGTATCGGGAGAGTGGGTTCAGCAGGCTATTTCTCCGGATATTTTCACTGGTCCTTATAGTTATGCTTCAGAGCACTGGATAGAGGTTGAGAGGGAGGGTGTGGTTCATATTGTATATGCCGGTTCATATTATTATAAACATGCCTGGAACAACGCTCTGGGAGGAACCACCTGGACCACCCGGTACATTCCTCCGCCTCCGGGTGCCTACGACTGGTATATGATCACCTCCTTTACTATAGATATAAACGACCGACTTCATATGACCATATATACCTATCTATATGAGCCTCGGCTAAACCGTGAGCTTTATTATCCATGGGTTGACGATACTGGATGGGCTGAACCAGAGGAGATCACAAGCACCGGGTGGGTGGAAGGTTTATTTGTAGATCAAAATGGTAATGTTCATATTATCTGGAGCTTGATGGATTACGACTTTGATAGTCGGGATCTTTATTATGCCCACAAACAGGGTGTAGAATGGATTTCCTATCAGATATTAGATCACTACCAATACTATGCAAGTAGACGTCTTCATTTTATCATAGACACTGAGGGTAAAGGACACGCAACGTTTGCAGGATATTATTACCCAAATGGTTTAGAGTGGGATTCCAGTGAGATATATTATATGGTGGGTTCTCCTACTGCAGCACCTGAAGCGGAAGAGCCAGAGCGGGTAACCGATTTTGCGCTTCTACAAAACTATCCAAATCCATTTAACAACACCACCATTATTCCCTTCACCGTCACCCGATCCCAAGTTAATGGTTCACAGTTCATAATAGATAGTTCCATCCACACCACCCTTGTAATTTACAATATTCTGGGTGAAAAGGTAAGGACTCTGGTGGATGAGGAGAAATTGCCAGGTGAATATGGAGTAATATGGGATGGGAAAGATGAAACTGGAAAGGAGGTGAGTTCCGGAGTCTATTTTTGTAAGCTAAAAGTGGGTGATTTTTCTGAAACCAGAAAATTGGTTTTAATCAAATAGAAAGATGTTTTTAAATTCTTTAGATTTATCTTGACAAATAGGGGATAATTATCTAATATGTAGTTGAACAAATCAAGAGCGGTCAGGGCTAGGTTATGGATAAAAATGGAAGATTTAAACGTTCAGGCTTCCTATTTGGGGTTTTGCTTGTTCTGATTTTTCTTTTTTCTCATTTCGATATTGCTTTCGCCCAGTGGGAGGATGCTGAGATTTCAAGATTGACGGAGAACGAGTTCAGGAATCACCTGCGCTCGCTGACAATAGGTAGAGATGATAAGTTGTTTTTGGTTTATAGACAAAATACCACGCACGTAGTTGGAGGACCTTATAAGATTCTCTTGATCATTAAAGAAAGCGGTCAGCAATGGAGCGAGCCTGAGGAGGTGGGTGATACCAGTTGCCATCTGGGACAGGGATGTGATTACGTTGTTTCAATCGACCCTCAGACAGAGGTGATGCATCTTTTATATTTTGGCACGGATAAGATATATTACAGCAATAGCCAGAAGCACAATTGGGAGAAGGACCTTGTGGACTCAGGTTATAAGCATTGTACCCGGATAGCGTTCGATTCTTTAGGTAATGTTCATTTAGCCTGGGCTAAGCTTTATACATTCGCTGGTTTGAATTACTTTAAAATCTATTATGCCACCAATGCATCAGGAGAGTGGGTAAAACAGGCGATCTCCCCAGATATCTGCACCTACTGGAGTGAAGGTGGATGCCCAGAGATAGAGGTTGAAAGGGAGGGAGTGGCTCATATTATATATCCCAGTCCGGTCTATATGAATCATGCCTGGAACAATGCTTTGGCGGGCACCACCTGGATAACCCGTATAATCCCTCCACCGGAGGTATCAGAGTGGTATGGAGTCGTGAACTTTAAGATAGACAAGGATAATCAATTGCATGCTTTGGTTTATGCCAGCACTCCTTCTCGAGGATATGTTTTCTATTATCACAAGTTCACTTCCGATACAATTTTCACTCAAGGAGAAGAGATATACAATCTGGGTGATCCCAGCTGGTTATTTATCGACAAAGAGAGTCATGTGCATGCTTGTGGTTGGCGTCCAGGTGGGATTTACTACTCAAATAATGTTTCTGACGCCTGGAAAGATGTCTCTCAAATAGTAGATCATACTGAGTACTATTCTGATCTTCCTTTTGCTTTTGTGATAGACTCAGAGGGTAAGGGACACGCAGCATTTGCTGGATACTACTACCCGGAAGGTTTAGAGCCTGATTCAACTGAGATATATTATATGGTGGGGTCTCCTACATCTCTACCAGAAGTAAAGGAAAGTGAGCGGGAGACCGATTTTACACTCTCCCAGAATTATCCTAACCCGTTCAACACTACAACCCTGATTCCCTTCAGAGTGAACAGCAAACAGTTAACGGTAAACAGTCCCATCCCTACCTCGCTTAAAATCTACAATATCAAGGGTCAGGTAGTAAGAACTTTAGTGGATGAGGAGAAGCCACCGGGCAAATACCAGGTAATGTGGGAGGGGAAAAATGAGTTTGGAAAGGAGGTGAGTTCTGGAGTCTATTTTTACAGACTAAAAGTGGGTGATTTTTCTGAAACCAGAAAAATGGTACTAATCAAATAAAAGAGAGGAGGGTAAGTTATAGATTATTGCTAAAAATCCGAATGTTTATCTAAACAGAAATCGAAAACAATTTAAAAGATGCGGGGTGTGTTATGAAAAAGGGGAAAATCATTAACAAGCAGAGTCTTTTTAAGACTATTTTTATTCTTGGTATTTTTACAATTATCAACAACTTTAGTTTTGTTTCAGCACAAGATTTTGTGCCAGGGGAGGTGATTGTTGACTTAAAACATCAATTTCTGCCTGCAGATATCCAAGTAGATCAGGATAATAATATTGTTACCGGTCTTGCATCTGTGGATACCCTGAACCGCCTTTATAAATGTTTTTCCTTTGAAAAAATCTACAAAGGCAAGTGGACGCCAATGCAGGGAGCATATCTTTTAAAATTTCCTGATACTCTGGATGTGAATCAAATAGTCAACTCCTATGCTGAGGATTTTCACATTCAGATAGCAAGCCCCAATCATATTATGAAAGTGGATGTAACTCCGGATGATGAGTATTTTTCTCAACAATGGGCTCATAATGCTACTCATATGCAGTCGGA
>JBARPA010000158.1:0-7551 GCA_049642665.1 Candidatus Zixiibacteriota bacterium | reverse complement strand
ATCCTTCTCCTGCCTGTATGCTCTCTGCATAACGTAAATCTGCTTCAGGATCTGCTTGGCCTCCGACTGCTTTGACTTGGTGGTAGCTCTCATGAACCTGGGGATAGCCAGTGCCGCCAGAATACCTATGATGACCACCACGATCATCAACTCAATCAGGGTGAAACCTTTCTGAGATCTGTGAAATTTGCTCAGCATCGTCTCTTCACCCCCTTCCTCGGGTTAAGGTTCTCATTTTTTTATCCTCTATTTTTTTTTCCAAGTATATCTTTGCAAAGTTGATGCCCAAATAATTGAGACACTCATATTTTTCTCTAATTTGTTGAACCACAAAAGATTATTTTTATCCAAATTCATCCCCTCGATCTTTTTTCTTCTGTTCACCGATTGTATCCTGCTTTGATTATTGCAAACTGCAAATATCTACCTCTCTTTTAATCCGTATTTCTCTATTTTTCTGTATAGAGTCGAATTATCAATACCCAGAATCTGAGAAGCTTTGCTTTTATGCCACCCGGTGTTCTTCAGCACCCAGTATATATATGCCTTTTCGATCTCCTCCAGAGTGGGATTTTCCAATTTAGCCTCATTCACCAGATTGATCGGCTCATTTTTGTTGATTTTTTGTGGCAGTTCGTTCAGGGTGATTTCGTCACTTTTTGACAAAAGCACAGCCCGCTCTATTGTATTCTCAAGTTCTCTGACATTACCCGGCCAGGGATAGGAAATCAGCTTTTTCAGGGTTTCATCTGAGATTCTCTTCTCCGCAATTTTTAGCTTGTCACAATATTTCTTTATGAAATAATAAATTAAAACTTCTGTATCGTCTTTTCTTTCCCTTAAAGGAGGGATGGTAATGGGAAGAACATTCAATCGGTAAAAAAGATCGGGACGAAATCTCCCCAGTCTAACCTCCTGCTCCAGATCAGCATTAGTGGCGGTGATAAGCCTTACATCCACCTCTATGGGTTTGGTTCCACCCACGGGAATTACCTCTTTTTCCTCCAATACCCGTAAAAGCTTTACCTGGATAGCCTGAGAGGTGGTGGCTATCTCATCTAAAAAGAAAGTGCCCCTATCAGCTACTTTTAAAAGGCCCTCCTTCTCCTTGACGGCTCCGGTGAAAGCGCCTCTCAGGTGCCCGAAAAGCTCCGATTCCAGAAGTGTTTCGGGTATGGCTGCACAATTTATGGAAACAAAGGGTTTATCCAATCTCCCGGAGCAATAGTGAATGGCTTTGGCCACCAGCTCCTTCCCGGTTCCGGACTCCCCCTGGATCAAAACCGTGGAATCGGATTGAGCCACTTTCTCCACCATTTTTCTCAACTCCAGAATCTGAGGCGAGGAACCAATGAAGTTATCAAAACTGAATTCCTTTTTAAGCTGTTTCTTCAGGGATATATTCTCCCTTTTTATCCTCTTCTGTTCCAGAACCTTTTTAATGGTAATCCTGATTTCATCCACTTTGAAAGGTTTGGTCAAATAATCATAAGCCCCTTTTTTCAAAGCCTCTATGGCGGTATCAACGGAGGCATAGGCTGTCATCACGATGAAGCTGGCATCGGGGTCTAAAGCTTTAACCCGGGAGAGCAATTCCAGACCGTTTAGTTCCGGCATTTTCAGATCCGCTATTATCAGGTCTTGATTTCTTTGCTTCAGGATATCCAGTGCCTCATAGCTGCTCTGGGTAGTGGTAACCTCATACCCCTCCTTTTTGAGCATGATCTGCATAAACTTGCACATGCTCTCCTCATCATCTATAACCATAATTCTGGCTTTATCCATCTTCCTCCCTTTAAAGCCGTATTTCCTCTATCTTTATCGTCAGAATCTGAACTTTCAAAAGAAAATGTGCAAGATTTAAACTAAGCCATCCTGGAGAGTCTGAGCTTTGACAGGGCTATCGGAATCAAGATTATACCGATAGCGATAAACGAGTAGTATAAGGAAAGATCGTTTAACCTCCGCCCCACGGTCTCGTAATTGATTGCTGAACTTAAAATAAAAGAAAAAATCAGAAGTGTGTTCACTAATTTATCTTTGAAGCTGGTCTTCAATGTGTAATAAACCAGAACCATAAAAGCCAGAACCAAAGATGAGAAGTTCTGAATCCAGCCTAAGGGCGAAAACAGCGACATGAATATGAGAAGAAAAGAGTATTCCACTATCTCTTTGCAATGAAGCAAAGAGCTCTGGGCTTTTCTGGAGAAACGATTTAAAAACAAAAGATACACATATGCTCCCACCACAATCATATAAATCATAATGTTGACCAGGCCCGGGTTCAAGCTTACAAAATTTACCTGATAGGCAGAGGGGGTTAGAAATCTATAAAACATACCGAAAATGGACTGATTCATATCGTTAGCCAACAAGGGCGGAGAGGATAAAGACATAAAACCATACCAATCCTTTAAAAGAGCTATGTTTCCACCAATTCCATAGACTAATGAAGGGACAGAAAAAAATAAAAGAATAAAGGCCAAAGACCAAAAGACCGTTGAAAACCTTTTTCTGTATAACAGATAGGGAATAAAAACCAAAGGGGTCAACTTGATCATAACCGAAAGGGCCAGAAATAATCCACTTACGACTTTTCTTTCCTTTTCTAAAAATATAAAAAAAGAAAAGATGAGAAAAAGCTGAAGAAAATCAGTCTGTCCCAGCTCAATCTCCCTTAAGAAAAATCTGGCAATTAAAATAAGGGATAACAGGTAAAAAAAAGGCGGGGGCGATCTGTGTTTCATCAACAGATACTTACCAATTTTAACTACTCCCCAAAAAGCTAAAACCATTAAAGCCATCCATAAAAGCTTAGCCCAGGGAAAGGGGATGAATCCAAAAGGGGAAATCATGATGGCAAAAAAGGGGGAATACTTATAAAGGTAATGTCCGTCAATCATGTTATAAAGATTTTCGCCTTTAAGCACCCGGGTGGCTGATCTGTGAGTTACCTTAAAATCATTCATTTTATGGAAGGAATTTTTAAAAAAAACCGAGAGGAATATTATCAATACAATTAAGAGGATTATTTCAAGATATTTTCCTTTCATCTATGATTTCTGGTGTCTGAAGGTCCAGCGGTCGTTTATGAAGTAGTTTAACAGAGTGCCCGCAGCTATCCCGAACAGATTGGAGAAAAGATAATAAAGATGGAAGATCTCAGTCAAAAACCAGAGTAGAAACATATTGGCAATAACAGCAGCGACGCTGACCGAGATATGATATTGCACCATTCTTTTAAAATAACTCAGTCTTCCCGGTCTTCCTCTATCCCTCCAGGTCCAAAAATCATTCAGGATGAAATTGTTCAGAATTGAAAGTTCAATGGCCAGGGGGCTGGAGAAAAGATAAAATATCTTCAAAATCTCCGTGAAAAACCACAGAAAGAACATATTCACCCCAATTCCGGAAAGACCCACCACACAAAATTTTAAGAATCTTCTGACCTCCTTATCCCAGATCAATGAGGAGATAATGGAATTGAGTCTGTTCATATTTTCTTGAATCCTCAGGAACTTTAACTACAAGAAATAAAAATAGATGGAGAAATCAAGTAAAAAGCAAGTGGATCTCAATTAACCGGAGATTCCGGGTAAAAAAAGAAGGATAGTTTTGAAATCAATTTTATGAAGGACTTATTCTGCAATCTCCAGAACAAACTTCCCCCTGTGGCGGTCCACTTTGGTGGGATATTTGCCGGAGAAGCAGGCCACACAAAAATCCGCTTTGGGCAGGGAATGCATGGATAACAAACCCTCCAGGGAAAGGTATTCTAGGGTATCCACATTTAGATATCGTCTTATTTCCTCAACTGATTTGGATGAGGCAATTAACTCCTCTTTAGTAGGCATATCTACGCCATAAAAACAGGGGCGTATTATGGGAGGGGAGCTCACCCTGAAATGTACCTCCTTGGCACCCGCCTGTCTGATCATCTTGATCAATTTTCGGCTGGTTGTTCCCCGAACTATGGAATCATCCACAATTACCACCCTTTTCCCTTTCAGCACCCCGCGTACCGGGTTATATTTTATCTTGGCGTCCAGATCCCTTATCTTCTGTTCTGGATGGATAAAGGTTCTTCCGATATAGTGATTTCGGATTAACCCCATATCGTATTTTATTCCCGACTCCTCAGAATAGCCCAGGGTAGCTGTATTGCTTGAGTCGGGTACTGAGATAACCAGATCAGCATCTACCGGGTTCTCCTTTGCCAGTTGCTGTCCCAGCCTGCGTCTTATCTTGTCCGTATTTTCCTGGTAGATCATGCTATCCGGACGTGCAAAATAGATAAACTCAAAAATACAAAAAGCATGTTTAACCTTTTTGAAGGGGGAAAAGGAACTAATTCCCTTCTCGTTAATCATCACGATTTCGCCTGGCTCTACATCCCTTACGTATTTAGCTCCGATCATATCAAAGGCGCAGGTTTCAGAAGCCACCACCCAGGAATTATTCACCTTTCCCAATGCTAAAGGCCTGAAGCCATAAGGGTCCCGGGCCGCTACCAGAGAATCCCTGGTTAAAAAGACCAGGGAATATGCTCCCTTGACATAGGATAATGCCTCTGCAATCTCGTCTTTGACCTTTTTCTTTCCGGAGCGGGCAATCAGGTGAAGAATTATCTCACTATCGCTCGTTGTCTGAAAAATTGAGCCCTCTTTTTCTAACTTTTTTCTTAAAGCATAGGAATTGGTCAAATTTCCATTATGGGCAATCGCGAGTTGCCTGCCTTTGTACGTGATCAGAATCGGCTGAACGTTAGCCAAATAGGACGAGCCGGTGGTGGAGTAGCGATTATGTCCAATTGCCATCTTCCCTTTTAATTTTGATAAGATCTCTTTGCTGGCGAAAACATCGTTAACCAATCCCAAGCCCTTACGGTGATAGACCTTTTCCCCATTGGAGGATACAATTCCAGCCCCATCCTGACCCCTGTGCTGCAGGGCATAAAGTCCCAGATAGGTCAGCTCAGCTGCTTTTCTGGCACCGTATATTCCAAAAACCCCACATTCTTCGTGTACTGCTTTCTCAATCATATGTATCATCAGAACTATACGTTTAGAAAAAACTTATTTTAGGCTTTTTGCTTTTTTATGTCAAGTCTTTTCTTAGAGAGCCCTGAAAAAGTGTAAAAGATCGGTCGGGCAAGGTGCCCGACCTACGAAAATCAATAACCTACATTCCCGTAGGCAGGGCTCTCCCGCCTCTGACGGGATCTGCCTCCGGCATGACCAGCCCTGCAAAAGGATTTATTAAGAGATCTCTCTTAGAAATTGTTGCAAGATTTCTCTCAGATAAATCTGACCTGAAAGGCAAAATAGGCCGGATATTAAATCCGACCTATACTTTTCTTTGTCCAGTTAAGATAAGTTTATCTATTTACGACAGAATCTATAATCTTTTGATCCACGTCGAATTTGTTGAGGAAGGTTTCCCTCTCAGCTTTCATTTTCTTGACCCAGTTTTCATATTCCTCTGTGCGCCCGGCAGCTTCATAAAAGATTCTGGGGTTCAATATCTCCTTGGGCACTTTTCTCATAAGGTCAGCATTCTCAGGTGCATCCACATCCACTATTTCGTAACCGAAATCCGGATCCTTTTTCCATTTTATCTCACCTTTGAGCATAGCCTCAAGCATGGCTGAGGAGTGAGGAATTTTCACCTTAAGTGCTTTACTTGATTCCTCATCTTTTTGGTCTCCGCCTATGTAACCTGTGTTCATCAACCACATCTCCAGACCCTCCAGTTTGGCAGCCAGTTCGCTGAAACGTTTTGCCTGAAGCCCGAAGGGGCTGGTGAAGAAAGGCTGAGTGAAAGGCGAGCGGGTTTTGCCCCTTTCCTTTCCGGCTGCGGATGTCTTTGAGGTCTCTCCCAGCATGAAATATCCCGCAGCATGCTCAGACGTAGGAAACCTAACTATGCCCGGCGTGGCGGCATCAGGGCCTTCGTCCCGGTTTAAGATTCCCATGGATCTTATACGCGGGATATCATCGAAACTGGCTGCACCCTTGATGGCTTTCATGGGTATGATGGAGCGTCCGTTTTGAGTCCAGACAGTGAAATCCCACCCGTCCTGGGGAATATCATACTCATCTACCACGTCACCGATTTTGACCTTTCCCGAAATAAAAGCGTCCACATTTTCAGGTGGAGCCCCTGTTTCGATCAACATATCCTTCAGCCGAGCTACGTCTTCAGGAGTAAGGTGTATTTTGCTGAAGCCAAACGTCCCATCAGGATTGGGGAAAACATTCTCCACCCAGGCTTCCGGGTGAATAGTTCCGTCATAGATCACTGGTTCGGACTCCCGGGTTAATCCAAAGGTCTTGGCAAAGCAGCCGTTCTCCGTGATGGTGCACGTTCCATCGGGCCAGAGGACGATCATATCATCCTGAATCGGTTGGGTCAACTCTCCCTGCTTACTAAAGGTAGTCGTGGTTTTGCCCGTTCCCGAAAGCCCCATTATCCCCATGGTGAGAGTTTTGTCTCCCACTCTGACTTTCTTAGCTCCGGCATGAAGAACCAGACCCCCCGAACGATATATATGCTCATTGAGCATTCTCAAAGCACCCTTCTTGCTCTCACCAAAATAGTCTGGCCATATAACGTAAGTGGTCCACTTCTCCAGATCGACTATAATTGCCTGCTTCCCCGGCATCCCTTCAGCTTCCATGCCTGAGGTCATGACCAGACGAAATCCAGGATTAAAAGGTTTTTTTTGCTTTTCCGGAGGTTCCACATGAGATCGGGGAAAGGCCAGAATCTGCTGCATGGCTGCTACATTGGCACATCTCTTATCATACATCCACTGGACGGGTTGACCTGCCTCTCCAATCCCGTAATATCCGTTAATCTCTATCATCTCACCTTGCTTCTCAATATATCTTTTCTGAATCTCTATCAGCTTTTTGGCCTTATCCGGATCTATCACGTTCCCGGAATAGTTGTTCTTCTCCGACTCGGGAGCGATTATATAGGTATATTTAGCCATCCGGGCTTTGTTTTTAGTCAGCTTATTTAAATTGCCATAAGCCGTCTTCATAATGGCCGGGGTAGACTTCAGGGCTATTTCCCGAAGCTGATCCTGAGTGGGATCGGTTATGTATTTAACATTATAGGTTTTGGGGCCAGGGCTTCCTTTGATATCGCTCATAACCTTATCTCCTTTGTTTTTCCATTAAATTGTTTTTTTTTAAATCAAACTTTGTGAAATTTTTAACAAGCAAAGATAATCAAAATAATTAAAAAGTCAACTATTTTTCCAGAATTTCAAGTTGAAATTTTATCCAGACCAGAAGCCAAAAGAATTGTCAAATTACCAGGGAGGGACTCGTCCGTTCAAAATCCTTTAAAAGACAAACATTAACATTGTCATCCAGGATTCCGTGTAACTCAAACTGGTTACCTGGTAAGATTTGCATGCAATAATGTCCGGAGATAAGTAAACAGGGTAATTAAGATCATACCTACCCCCATCCAAAGCAAAAGCACCTTCCAGAAGGACAGCTCTATTAGATAAAAGAATATAATCACCCCCCATAGAGC
>JBARPA010000157.1:0-2385 GCA_049642665.1 Candidatus Zixiibacteriota bacterium | reverse complement strand
TGATGACCCAGGGACCGATGAATGTGGATTACAAAATTATGACAGGTAATGCCTATAAGATGATGGAGAAGCTGAAAGGTGCTAAGGAGGCCCATCTGGTTGCTCCTGGTGGGACAGACATCAGCCTTAATATTGAAGGTCGGGATTTTGCCACAGATGTAGAGATCCCAACAGGACGCTGGGGTAATCTGCCCGCCGGGGAGATCTGGTGCGGGCCGGTGGAGAATGGGGCAAACGGGGTGATTGTCTGCGATGGATCTATTGGCGATCTGGGACAGGTGAAAAAGCCCTTGAAAATCCAGGTTAAAAACGGGAAAATCCAAGGCTTTGAATCCGAAGATGAGGATTTGGTGAAAAAAGTAGAGGAACTTTCCTCAGTGGATGAGATGGCGTCAATGATAGGTGAGTTGGGAATAGGCTTGAATCCCGGCGCTCGGATAACCGGGAATTTACTGGAGGACGAAAAAGCATTTAAAACCGTTCATATTGCTTTTGGCAACAATCAGGATATGCCCGGTGGAAAAAACAGCTCTAAAACCCACCGGGATTATCTTATTGGTCAGCCCACATTGACAATAACCTACCAGGACGGATCCCAGAAAGTCCTGATAAAGGATGGTGATTTGCAGATTTAAAGAGTAGATAGATTTTATCGTTTATTAGCAAAGACAAGGAAATCCCTGGCTGCTCTTAAAGTCTTAACTGATTGTACTGCATATAATTTCTACATAAAGCAGAAGGTCGCCGGGGGGCGGCGACCTTACAAAGGAGGAATTAAGCTATAAAGGGTAAAAAGGAGCAAGATAAAACTTTGTTAACCTCAATTTAGTTTACCCCAAAGAATTGGAAAAGTTTCAAAAAAATCATTTGTTCTGAGATTTTTTTTAAATAGTTTGTATTTAGATATTTAGGTTTATCAAATAATTCCCCCTTTTAACTCTAACCCCCTTAGATTTAAGCAAATTTTCCCTTGACAATTGTGCTTTTCAGGTTTAATTTGTGAAAGAGTTCACAAAGTTGTTTGATAACTTTCAAAGGTTGGTGATTGATGCGCAGGGCATCTGAATCCACTGTACGCCGATTGTCCCTTTACTTCCGCTCTCTATCTGAGATGGAAAAAGAAGGACAGCTTACGATCTCCTCAAAGGAGTTAGCTAAAAAGGAGAAGTTCACTCCGGCTCAGGTTCGCAAGGATCTGTCCTTTTTCGGAAGCTTTGGAACAAGAGGGCTGGGATATCCGGTTAAGGCATTAAAGGAAAGGATTGCGGATATCCTGGGAATCAACAGGAAGTGGAAAGTGGCACTGATCGGGGTAGGAAATGTGGGATCTGCCCTGGTATCGTATAAGGAGTTTCCCAAGCAGGGATTCAACATTATATTGATATTTGATAATGATCAGAGAAAGATAGGGAAAGCCCGTAAGGGGATCATGGTTCGGGATGTAAAAGATCTAGCCTCGGAGCTGAAAAAAAACAAGATTGATATGGTGATTTTAGCAGTTCCAGCCTCTGCTGCTCAGGGAGTGGTGGACGAGGTGGTAGCAGCCGGCGTGAATTCCATCCTGAATTTCGCTCCCACCAACATACTTGTGCCCCCCCCGGTGTACCTCAGAACCGTAAACATGGCTATGGAGTTAGAGCACCTTTCTTTTTTTCTGGTAAACAAACAGGGTTTAAAGACGTAAAATATCGGACGTATAAAATAAGATAAATATAACAATTTCGATTTTGCTGAATTTTTTCAATTTTCTCTTGACAAACTTAGTATCGTGCATATAATAGAAAGCAATATGAGTGGGGCAAAGATAAAAGTTCTTATAGTTATCATTTTCATGATCCTTTTCTTTTCTTTTGGCTGGCTGAGTGCCAGAAAGCCGGGAATCCCCTGCCAGCCATACGGAGAGGTATACTACCATGGAGAACTTGTTGCGGATGGAATGAAAGTTGAAGCTATGATAAATGACGTCAAATATGCAGAGAGCGAAACCAAGAACGGGAAATACAGTCTCCTGATACCCGCAGATGACCCGGTGACCTCGGCTAAGGAGGGATGTTCTTCGGAGGATAGCGTCACCCTTTTAGTTGATTACAGCCGAGCTGTTCCGAAATTTAAAGCCTTCGAGGGAACCCAGGAGCATACTGTTTGGGTAATCCCTTCGTCTGTGCCCAAAACCACCTGGGGAAAGATCAAGGCTTTGTTCAAGTAGTCCAAAGGCCCCTTCTTTTTATTTTTATTATGTAAGTCATTAAATGACTTTATTTTTTTGCCGAAACAATAGCCTTCAGGATTCGTAATTTTTTAGGCAGGAGGAGGAAATGAAGCTTAGTTTTCAAGAGGTTAAGGACATTATGGTTCTCTCTCCCAAGGGGAAGATAATGGGAGGAC
>JBARPA010000156.1:0-4897 GCA_049642665.1 Candidatus Zixiibacteriota bacterium | reverse complement strand
GTCCTCAGTACTAAGATGTTCATTTTCACTGCATGTTTAATCTGTTCTTCTGCAACATCCTGATATTTGTCCTCAATGGATGATGCCTTTTTAATGTTGGTATTTACTATTAGAATCGAGGGAAAATCCGGAGGAAGATTATTTCTTTCCCTATGACTATCTGCCTGATTTACAAAATCCCTCTGTACTCCTCTGTTGGTACCTTTAACTTCTACTAGAACCAAAGGTTTGTCTTCATCGTCAATTATTTTGAAATCCTCCTTTAATTTATCCTCAGGATCAATATTAAAATCAAAGCCATCCTCGAGAATCGATATTAAGCTTTCTTTCAGGAACTCGTCGTCATAACAAAGGCACCTCTTATAATTCTTGAAAGTTGATAACCTTGTATTAATAGTTTCGATCTTTACATTCAATCCTTCCAGTTCTAGCAATAACCTCTTCTCATCTTCAAATCTGTACTCATCCGCCCAGCTAGGGAGTTCTTGTGACAGTTTACGGAAACATGTAACAAGTCCCTGAGCCAATTGTGGGAAAAACTCTTTGAACTCTGGGTACTTTGGCTGGTATGCAGGTAAAAAGAAAAGTCGATCAAGTAAGATAAAACCAGTTAATAGGTTTCCGCAGTAACAGATTGGCCTTAAATTTAAATTGCGATGATGGTCTTCGAACTTAGTCTTGGCTACACCGTAGCTATTTAAAAAATCGCGAAATTCATCACGCACGATTCTTAAATTAGTGCAATCATAACCTAAAGATTCGCGAAAAAAATTGGCATAGTTCAAAGCTAGCTTAGCCAGGTCTGTATTTCTAGCACTACCTGTCTCTTGTCGATCTACAAAATCTCTTGTCAATAGGAAACAAGCAAATCCTTTCCTCCGTAAAAGCTGCTCTAACTGAATTTTTCTTCTTACTAATTCTTCTCTATCACAATCGACGAACATACCAGAGGGAAATCCTCGCCGCTCCGCGGTCTCAAAATTCGATTGAAAGACGATCACTCCATCATACTCTTGGAACTTCTCTTCTGTCTTATATCCCTTGAAATTCACAATATAATTTTGGGCTTCAAGGGAGTCTGATGGCAATGCATAGCCAAATCGGTCGATACCGTAGACTAATATGTTAAACTTTTCTTTATCTTGTTCCTTTTTATTTTGCTTCATATAGTTTATGACAATACGAAATCAATAGGTTCTTACTTCTCTTCCACTTCACACAACACCGAATGAAACGGATTGAATACTATTTCTTTTATCTCTTTATCTACTAATGGTAATTTAATCTCATTTGCAGGCTTGTCAACCATTATGCGGAAAATGGAGTAGGAGTCGTCTTTGAAGACCACTACTACCGGAACCGGCATTTTGAAATTCTGTGAGACGTTCTCTTGCTTCACTTCCACAGTTATCTGGAATTTGTCATCGACTTTGTCAATAGAATATGAATAGATGTATTTAGGAATCTCTGTGCCATAGACCCACTGATCGAAAAACCAGGTCATATCCTCGCCTGTATGCTTCTCAACCATTCTTTTGAAATCTTCTGTTGATGCATTTTTGCCATAATAGGTTTTAACAAAATCTTTCATCATCTTAATAAATTTATCATCTCTATAATCTTTAAAATCCATCATCATATTTCTAATCATATGCAAAACATATGCGCCCTTTTGATAGACTAAATTAAAATAGTCTTCTGATTTTGATGAGGAAAGCCTCTGGCCCAACCACAAGGGTCCTGCTTTGGTGCCATCGCCCCATAGTGTTTTCGCTTCACCCAGTTTATCCAGCCCATACCCCACATACCCGCCCTCGATAATCTCTTCTTTCCATCTTCTAAGTGTTCCGAAGAACCTCTCATTATCTTTCAAAGACATCTGTGCAAACCACAAGCCTGAGTATTCGGCAAAACCCTCTGAGAGCCATTGATCGTGATAGGTTTTCCAGCCCACTATATGCCCCCACCACTGGTGGGAGACCTCGTGTGCTCTGAAGGATTCATACTCGAATTTCTTTTCCCTTTGAAAGCTTCCCCAAGAAAGGTGCAAAAGCCCGGGGAATCCCTGGCCATGCGATCCCGGGATCTCTGTTGCAGAAATCTTTTTAAAGGGACATTTGCCAAAATTCTCCTGAAAGAAATTCATCGAGTTAACCACGTCCGCACCTATATTCTCTTTCATATGAGCATCCTGGAGCAAAATGTCCGAGCCTGAACCATACTTTGAAATCAGACGCTGGTAATCCTGGGTGATTTTGCGATGGCTCTCCTCAACATAGTAAACCTCCACCTCAGGGATTCCGGAGTAGTCCAGCTCATAGATGTCGAATATGCCCAGATTAAAGGATGCCACTGGAACCGGAAACTCCTCTTTCCAATGGGTGATAATATAGTCCTTCTCCTTTTTCTTTTTATCTCTTTTACCGATAGTAACGAATTCGAAATCTTTTGGTGTCTTGAAATTGAGATCAAAGGTTGATCGGGTCCAGTACCCATAGCGGGGATACCAGTATGTTGCAGATTTAATGTAGAAATCACCATAATAATTCCGATTTAGAATATCGCCCGAATAGATAAATTTCAACCTTCTTGTCTCCCCTTTCTGTAAGGGGTCAGGCAGGATCACAGTGGCCTCATACATATCCTTTTCCCGGATATAATCTAGTGAGTCACCTGCTTCATTCAAAACAGCTGAGACTTCAAGATCCTCTGAAAGATCAAAATTCAGAACCCTGAAACCTGATTGCAAAGCCTCAATCTCCAGTCCCACCTCAGCATTCAGATTCCATTTTCGATCGATCTCGATATCCATATCATAGTGATTAACCTTGATCTCATCTTTATCCTCATCATTTAGCAACCTTTCTTCATAATCTTTTTCTTTATGAAAGGAGCAGACCAGATCGCATTTCTGAAATGCACCTTTGGTAGCTTCCTGTATTAAGTTAACTTCCTCCACCTCTTTGGGATCGTAAAGAAAAAACATTCTGGGAGAATCTTCTGGATTTATCTCAGCATAGAAGAATCCGTCGAATGAATCCGCCCTAAGGTCAGCTAAAATTCGAGTATTTATATTCATTTTGAGAAGATCTTTGATTCTATCTTCTGAGCTATCTTTTATTCTTTTAGCTTTACCCGGAACCTCACCCGAAGCAAACTCAATTTCGCTCATCAATTTCTCCGCAGTATCATCAGTAAAGCGAAGATATAATTCGTTAAAACTTTTATTCAGAGTTTCAGCTCCAGTAAATCTTTTGAGTTGATATTTTTCTATTTCAGTAGGTGGAGTGAACTCGAATACTCCCTCCCCGATGAACACCATACCCGTGATTTTATCCTGGACAGGCTCGAAAATATATATTTGGCCATCAGTCAGATTGAATTGTGCTACATCTTTTTTTATGGATAAATCCTTTACCCCGGCAATTTTGAGTTCATCTAAGTTTAGATCCTTTAATTTTTCATAAAGGTCAAATCCTTCTCTCGGGGTAGCTTGGGAAAGGCAAATCCTGAATGCCAAGACTAGCAATAGGGGGAGATAGCTAAATATCTTATTTGGTTTCATAATATTAGAAGATAAGAATTTAATTTTGATTCCGCAAAGCTAAAATCCCACCCCAGCACCGACTGATATTTGAGTCGTTTCAATCAATCCGGAAGAAAGCAGATGACTATCCCTGATGGAGAACTGCAGCAGGTGATCATACAAGGATATCCTTACCCCAGCAGTAAGAAAATGCTGGTTATATTTTCCTATCTCATCCAGCCAACCTACATCCGGGCCTCTTCGATAGTCGAATCTGCTGAAATAACCAAATTGAAAAGCTAAATTCCCACTTTTTTCCCATTCAGCTCCTAAATGAATATCCCATCTGTCGATCAGGTATTCAATTTTCGAATTATCACAATATTTGACATCACCTGCAAAATTCAGTGGAATTGGCAGATCATAAATCTTAAAACCTAACTCGAGTTTCATGGGTAAAGTCTTCTCACCAAGTGAAAACTCTTTGTAATGCGAACCGAATTTCCATTCAGTCTTTGGTTCAAAATACTTTTTAGGGGTATAAACCATCCCTAAGTTTATTTTGCCCGGTCCCTGGAAATTTAGAATTTGGTGAATCTCAGCTAAAGCCCCAAATTTGAAGTTCACAAAGTCTGCGTCAGATTCTTCTTTTAATTGACATGGTTTGGACTCGTAGAAAGGCTCATAAATATAGTAACCGCGCGCATCCGCGGAGATCCAGTTATAATTAAGATTGCTTCCCAGAAATATCCCTTTCCCCAGATACACATTTATCTGCCAGATGAATTGTTTGTGATGCAAAACAGTCCTTGGATTTGTGCCCCCTATTGGAATAGGATTTCCTGGTGTAGTAATATACACCATGCCTAAATCCAGTTTATAATACCTGGGAGACGAATACCCCAGCCCGGTATAGACTTCTTCAGTTATTTTATAGCCAAGTCCTGTGAATGTAGTCAGTACTTGAGGGGATTTTAAAAACATACCAGGATCAATCTTTTCCAACCATCTGATTTTACTCTTATTCAGTCCTTCATAATAGATTTGAAACCTATTCTCAAAATACATTGCTGCAGGATTTATCACCATTGCTGTCAGGTTATTCACATTAGCCACACCTGCACCACCCATTGCCCATACCCGAGCACCTATATCATTTGATGAATAAAAATCCCAGAAAACTGAGAAATGTGGCTCTACGACAGTCCCTATCTTAGCTTGAGAAAATGCATTGCTGTTGAATAGCAAAAGCAAAATAATTACACAAAGAAGCTTCCTAGCCATTTTATACCTCTTTGTTTAATAAGTTAACCTTTGTATGTTACTTCCCGACGCAGAACTCTGAAAATATCTTGTTCAGTATGTCGTCAG
>JBARPA010000155.1:0-3574 GCA_049642665.1 Candidatus Zixiibacteriota bacterium | reverse complement strand
TTTCCGTACACATCGTTCACCATGGCCACGATGTTGGAGGTAGCGTTAACCACATCCCAGCCTCTTATGTTCAAAGGATTAGCCCCTAAACAGATGTATTCTGGCGGGCCTGCCTGAACGGTGACCTGGGTTACCTGGGAGATGATGGAACCTGAACTGGCCCGGGTCTTTACTGTTCCGGATATGGTTCCGCTGTTTAAAGTCACCTGGGCTTCTCCCAGCGAGTTGGTAATAACGGTAATCGGTCCGTATCCCATACCATTCAAATTCTCCCCACCATCAGGCCCGTTAGTTATGAAGAAATCTATGGGAATCCCTCCGGGAACCCGGTTGCCGTTATCGTCATATGCCGTGGCCACAAGATCCACCGATTCCAATCCTCCCGTTCCTCTGACCTGAATTAGCAAGCTGTCAGCATCCAGAGTTATGTTGGCCACGGTGGTGTTGGGGGTAAGCTGTATGTTTTTTTCGTCCTGAACCGGAGTTGATATTCCGCTGACCGTAGCTTTGATGTATACTGCCGTTGCCTGAACTCCAGCCACATAAGTAGCGGTGGCGACTCCTGAGACCGTGTTCTCTGCAGGGGAGATCAAACCTATGGCATCCCATTTTCCATTGTCATTGGTGTCGTATATCAAAGAATCGATGAAGTCGGTGTAATATCCGTCACCATCGATATCCGCAAATTTCTCACCGGCTGTAAATTTGACTATGGTGCCATCCTCTACGAAATTCCCGGATGAATCCCTCACAACAACGGTAATCTCACTGGTGGATATACCATCTGCGATCAGAGTCAGGGGGTAAATATCAATCTGGATCAGGTTTACCTGTACTGTGGTCTCTCTGATGTGAACTTGAATATATTTGGATCCAGCTTTCTGAGAAGCAGCTTCAAATGTAGCAGTTCCGGGATGAAGGGAATAGAAATAGGTAGATGATATTCCATAGACATCGGTGGTGTCAATGGAGTTGGAAAAATAACCTAAAGTATCAGGTGTAACCTGGAAAGTCACTCCAATTCCCTCCCTGGGATCACCTTTCTCATCGGTTACCAAAGCAGCCAAAAGACAGCTGTCCCCTTCCACAATGGATGAGGGAGTAACTACCAGTGAGTAGAGGGTCAGAACTTCCTCGGGCGGTTGCACCGGCTGGTATGCCTTTTTGCCGCAACCGTTTAACAGAATCATACTCGTTCCCATAACGAGAACCAAAAGAAGAGCATAAAAAACAAAGCTACTTTTCCTCTTCATGGTTAAGCGCTCCTTTTTCTTTGAAGTTTAAAAATGGTTTCACATCTTCAGATTACTCTAATCTAAGTAGATTATCGGCATCCTGAATTTGTAGTTTAACCAAGATTGGATTTTTTTGAAGCTGAGGGGATGATTTTCAGGTTCATTTTAAGAGATTAAATACAGGGGATTTATCCCGGAACAGCTGAAAATTTAAATTTTTCAGATGAGAATTCAAATTATTGCCAAATGACCACCGTATTAGACTGAACTAACATTGTGAGATTAGACTAACACCTGGAAGAGACTATGATGGAAAATGAAAAAAGCTTAAGCGCCAGCATGGAGGATTATCTGGAGACCATCTGGCTGATCAAGCAAAAGTTGGGGGTGGTAAGGGTCCGGGATATAGCCAGAGCCAGAGATGTGGCTTTACCCAGCGTTAACAGCGCCTTGAAGAATCTATCCCGACTCCATCTGGTGAAGCATGACAGGTATGAATTCGTGGAGCTTACCCCTAAAGGAAGCCAGGCGGCTAAGAGAATATATGAGCGGCATCTTATCCTGAGGCAGTTCCTGAAGGAGGTTTTAGGAGTTGACAAAAAGACCGCAGAGAAAGATGCCTGCAAGCTTGAACACTCGTTAAGTCCCGAAAGCCTGGAGAGATTAACAAAGTTTATGGATTTCATCAGGACCTGCCCTTCGGAGATGAAATTTGGCAAAAAACAGAAAGATTTCTTTTTAAAAAATGTGAAAAATCGATCTGGCGAGAAAGTGAATAAGAGAAGACATAATTCTCAGGGATTAAAAAAAGATGAGTAGAGTCGATTTAACCCAGTTAAAAGAAGGCGAATCTGGAATTGTGGTAGGGATTGATGGAGGATTCGGCTTGACCCGGCGTCTGGAATCACTGGGTTTGAGGGTAGGAAAGAAGCTGACCAAAGTGAGCTCCCAGCTTATGCGGGGTCCGGTAACGGTCAGAATAGATAATTCTCAGATGGCCATCGGGTTCGGTATGGCCAGAAAAATCACGCTGCTGGTGGAGAAAAAGAAATGAAAAAGGTTCTTTTAATGGGTAATCCCAATGTGGGGAAGAGCGTGATCTTTTCCCGGCTTACCGGAGTGAACGTAATTGCCTCCAATTACCCGGGCACAACTGTTGAATTCACCAAAGGGTATATGAAACTGGGTAATCAAAAGTTTGAGATAATAGATGTGCCCGGAACCTATAACCTGGAACCTGAATCCAAAGCTGAGAAGGTGGCGGTGGAGATGTTAAAGGATGGAGATCTGGTGATCAACGTGGTGGATTCCACAAATCTGGAAAGAAACTTAAACCTGACCCTGGAATTGTTGCGAACCGGTATACCGGTGGTGGTGGCTTTGAATCTCTGGGATGAGGCCCGGCATATCGGGGTGTATATAGACGTAAAAAAGCTTCAGTTGATTCTGGGCGTTCCGGTTGTTCCCACCTGTGCCATAACCGGAGAAGGTATAAGGAAACTGGTAGCCCAGCTTCCCCTGGCCAAAGCCGATACCTTCCAGTTCAAAGACGAGAAAAGATGGGAGATAGTGGGGAAGATCGTGGAGAAAGTGCAAAGAATTACCCATCGGCACCATACTTTTCTGGAAAGGCTGGAGGATGTCTCCATAAGGCCAATCACCGGGGTTCCTATTGCCCTTTTGACGGTTTTCTTGATATTCACTCTGATCAGGTTCATCGGAGAAAGTCTAATCAGCTATATCCTTGAACCAATATTTGAGAAACTCTGGGCTCCCCTGATGTTAAAACTCTCAGCCCTTTTGGGGGCTGAGGGTTTTTTTCATAATATCCTCATCGGGAAACTGGTGCAGGGGGAGATTGACTTTGTGGAATCTTTAGGTCTTTTGACCACCGGGCTTTTCGTTCCCCTGGCCATGGTTTTGCCCTACGTATTTTCCTTTTATCTGGTTTTAAGCTTTCTGGAGGATTCGGGTTATTTGTCCAGGCTGGGGGTTCTGGCGGATAATGTGATGCATAGATTAGGCCTTCATGGATTGGCTATACTTCCTATGATGTTAGCTCTGGGATGTAATGTGCCCGGTGTTCTGGCTACCCGGGTTCTGGAGACCAAAAGGGAGAGATTTATCGCCATGACCCTGATGTGTATTTCCATACCCTGCATGGCACAGATCGCCGTTATCGCCGGCCTGATCGGCAGGCATGGGGCAAAGGGAATGGGGATAGTTTTTGGGACTCTCTTTCTGGTCTGGTTGATCGTGGGCTTTTTGCTCAATAAATTTCTGAAAGGGGAAAGCCCGGAGATTTTCGTTGAGATCCCTCCCTATAGACTTCCTTACCC
>JBARPA010000154.1:0-4836 GCA_049642665.1 Candidatus Zixiibacteriota bacterium | reverse complement strand
GCAATCAAAGGAGCAGGCCTGATAAAAAACAGCTAAGTTTTTATATCCGTATTCAGCTTTCTCAGAATAAGAGTAGGTCGGATACCCAGCCTCTGATCCACCTGCACATACCCAATCAGCCACGCAGTTAGTGGGCAGAGAATCATAATACCATGTTAAATTACCATTTTTTATCCCGCCACCTGAAAGTCTTCCATTCTCATTTTTTCTCAATCCACAGTAACCTTTTTCCCCTTCTTTGATCTGGCATTGGTTAACGCAGAGGTTACATCTTCTTCCGTCTGCATCTTTTGGTGGAGAGGAGGGGAGTCCGAATTTTTTTCTGATTTTAGAATGAACTTTTTGTATATGGTTGTGGACGTTTTCAAAGTCGTTTCTAATGCAATCCAAACAGAGTCCTAAAGGATCGGAGATCAGGATGGACTTTTTTCCACAATTGATACACTCAGCCATTTTATTCAAATCTTCCGGGAATTTTTACCCCGCAAAAACTACATTTTCCCCCTTCGATTTTGTTTTCAGTTATATAAAGACCCTTTCTTTCTATTAAAAGCCTCTTACATTGATGACAATAGGTTTTTTCCGCTGGATGCCCAAAAACATTACCCAAATAAACATATAAAAGACCCTGTTTCAGTCCAATCTCCCTTGCTTTTTCCAAACTTGAAACGGGAGTTGCCAGAACGTGGGATAAATCCAGGTGAGGGATGAATCTGGTTATGTGCCAGGGGGTATCCTCACCTAAATCTTTTTTTATCCAGGTGGCTATATCCTTTAATTGGGCTTCATCATCATTGTATCCCGGGGTAACATTGGTTACAATCTCCACCCACATACCCCATTTACTCTTGGCTCTTTTAGTAACCTCCAGAATTCCCTTGAAATCTGAGATATGGCACATCGTCTCGTATGTTTTTTTGGAAAATCCCTTTATATCCACTCTGAAAGCATCCAGATAGGGAGCTATCGTATCCAATGCCTCTGTGGTAATGAAACCGTTGGTTACATAGTTAGTTAAGAGATTGTTCTGTTTAGCTAATTTAGCTCCATCCAGAGTATATTCAAACCACACCGTAGGTTCATTGTAAGTCCAGGAGATACCCTGACAATCATGGCTTTTTGCCAGAGCAATGGATTGTTCAGGAGTTATGGTTTCCGTTTTTTTTTGGTTTATTTCAACTTCATCATGGGCGATCTCCCAGTTCTGACAACCCGGACAGCGAAAATTGCAGCCCAAAGTTCCCAAAGAAAGCCACTCTGATCCGGGATAAAAATGGTAAAGCGGCTTTTTCTCAATGGGCGAGATTGCCCAGGAAGCCACCTGAGAATAGATCAGGGTGAAAAGTTTCCCTTCCCGATTCAATCTGGTCAAACAATACCCTCTGTCGTTATTTCCGATAATGCACCTTCTCTGACAGATGTTGCACCTGACCTTATTATCCTGAAGCCTATTGTAGAGGAGCGCTTCTTTTAAAGATAAATTATTTTTGACCATTGTTGAATTTTTGGAAAACAATAAATTTCATTTGACATTTTAAATTCTCAACCGAGACTATTATATTGTCTCAGGAGCTATTTGTAAAGATATTTAGGAATTTGAAAACGCCCCGCTCTTTTTTTAAAACAGATTCTTTATTTTCCTTCCAGGAAATCTGAGATCTGCTGCGCCTCTTTTCTCACGATATATGCTCTATCCCATTGATAGCTTTCATCGATACCCAGGGTGCGATCAACAATTACTTTTAATCTTTTAATCTGTTCCTCATCCAGATGATTGAACCTGGCCATTTTACCCAGACTTCTGATGGCCTTGCTTCTTACTCCCGCTCCCTCATCTGAAAGCTTTTCCACCAAATTCTCAAAAATTTCAGATTTCTCATCTTTCGTTAGCTGATCCGGAGGGATAATTTCCATTGTTTTGCCTATGGTACGTGCGGCTGAGTCCCTGATCTCAATGTTTTCATCCCCCAATGCCTCTATCAGTACAGGGAGTGCCATCTTTACCTTTGGATTCCTTATTTTACCCAGAGCATAAAGAATAAATATGCGCTGGGATTGATCCTTGGATTTTTTAAAGGCATCCAGTAATGCCGGAATTGCCTCTTCACCTATCAGGCCAAAGGTTTGGGCTATGTTAAAATCCTTTTTGAAGTCCGAATCAAGCATCATGGGTAAAAGATAGGGGAAGCTTTTCTCCTTCAAACTGGCAATAATCTGAATGGCCTTGTCCACCACTTCCTGCAGATCGGGGTGCTCCAAAGGATCTATATAAAAAAGCGAACTCACGGCAAAGATGGCTTCCTTAAGCTCCCCTTCTTTCATATTGAGGATATCCGGTTCGATTTCTTTCAGCCCCTGCATTATTTTGTCTTTGTCAGGTCGAGCGATTTTCTCTAATGCATTTTCCAATGATTTCTTATCCATTATAGGTTCTCCATGAATGTTCAAAAGTTGAACAACTAAAAATAGGTTGTCTTACTAGATCTCTCAAATTACAAATCCATGAATATTCCCTGGGGATCAAGCTCCTTTTTAAGGTTGGTGTTTAATCTGCTTTTGGGATCATCTTTTGATTTGTCCAGACTTTTTCTTGTCGGATGGAAAGTGATCACATTTTCATAATCGCCTTTTCTCACCAATGGATGCAGCCTCAAGGACACCTCGGTAATGATTCCCAGAGTACCCCAGGATCCGAGGAAAAGCCTGGGAAGATCATAACCTGTCACTGATTTGAAAACCCTTGCTCCGGCATCCAGAATCTCGCCATTTGAGAGGATCACCTTAACGCCCAGAATAAAATCTTTGGTCAATATCTTTTGATCTTTGGATTTTCCCTCAAGTGCACAAGCTATGCTTCCACCTACTGTTCCCTTCTGATCCTCCAGTGCCAAAGGATAGAAAACATTATGCGATTTAAGGGATTTATTCAGATCCTTAAGCAGAAAACCTGGCTCCACTATAAGGTATAGGTCATCCGGCACAACTTTTTTTATATGGTTCAGCTTGGATAAACTCAGGATCAATTCGTTTCCGGAAAGGATATCATCATACTTGATTTTAGTCTCAGCGCCAACGGGAATGATTTTGAATTTCTCCTTTACTGCCAATTTCACCAGATCAGGAATGGTCTCTGGATCCTCCGGATAAGCATAAACCCTATCCAGCTCCAGCTTCATATTTCCTTCGCCAACAAATTTGGCAACCGCATCTACAATTGATTTGTTCAACATAACCTCAAGATGCTTTAGTTATTTAAATTGCCTTTCATAATAGCTTTTTATGGAGTAGTTGTCAAGAATTTATTCGAAGATATATGATAATTGTAAAGAAATAGTCGGGCAGGGGTGCCCGACCTACGAAAATCAATGATTTTTCATTTTCATAGTCAGGGCTCTCCCGTCTATGACAGGATCTGCCTACGGCATGACCAGCCCTGGTGTAAGGCTTGTAGGCATGAATTCATTCGTGCATCTTTGCTACGATAGCACACCTCGAATCCTTTAAAACAGATAAATCAACATAGCTATGAAAAGGAAGGCGAAGCTTACCACCAAAATTTTTTGAGAAATTCGCAAGTTTCTATGCTTGTGTTCTACCACCTTGGTAAAGGTTTCCTTCGATTCCCTGGATGAAGCAATGTTGGTCTCATAAACCCTGGGTGAAAATATTCTTATAGCGAAAAAGATGCTTATAAGCCATAAAGCTAAGGGAGCCAGATAGAATATCCCGTGAATGGTAGTCAAAGAGCCTCTTATATCGGAATAGGTAATAGCGTGAAAATAAATCCCTTCAAGAATCCCAGCCACAACTATAATCTGTTTAGCCGCATCCTCAATCGATTTAATCGATTCCTTAATCATCCCCTTACCCTGGTTCATCCAGAATTCCATCACATCGTTTAAAGGAGACGACGTATTGCCTTGGTTCTTCTCATTCATTTGATTCTTCCTTTAATGAGTTATTCAATCTTCCCAACAAAACTCAAACATTCTTTTACATTCTGGATTTTTACATTTTAAGTTTACGCACTTCTCACCTGGACGCGGCAGAGGAGATGGATCTGAGAGAAGAGACCTCATGACGATTGTCTTGCCCTGTTCCCAGATTTCTTCCACGTCCTCATCCCATTCATGATCACAGAATTTACATCTAACCTTTTTCATTTTTCCCTCCAATTTTTTTTCTATGCTTATCCGCGGACAGCGGACTGCCGACATTGAATTCGTGCCATCTGTTGGGTATCTCCAGTCAAAACCGCAACAACAAGTTGTTGCACTCCCTAAGCTTTCTTTTTCTCCATCTTTTCCTGAATTTCCTTCATCGCCTTTTGGAACTTCTTTTCTCCCATTTTTTTCCTTAATCCTGCGATATCACCTTCGGCTATCTTGACATCAGGGGATCCTAATTCCTTGAGTATCGAGTATGCCACAAGGTATTTCTCCAGAGCAGAATCATAATCTTTTTGCTCCTCAGCAACCCTTCCCAGTTGACCATATGTCATAGCAATACCTGATTTATTCCCTAATTCTTCTTTTATCCTCAAACTTTGCTCATACTTCATTACCGCCCCCTTATAATCACCTTGAACCTGATGAATTATCCCCAGCTGATGCAAGCTTGCGGCAATACCTGATTTATCCCCTAACTCCCTTGCTATCTTCAAACTCTCCTCATATTTTGAAACCGCTTCCTTGTAATTCCCTTGATCCTGATGAACAATCCCCAGCTCATGCAAAGTCGCAGCAATACCTGATTTATCGCCCAATTCCTTTTTTATCCTCAAACTCTCCTCATATTTTGAAACCGCCTCCTTGTAATTCCCTTGATCCTGATGAA
>JBARPA010000153.1:0-2263 GCA_049642665.1 Candidatus Zixiibacteriota bacterium | reverse complement strand
GTATCCAGCTCTCCGTCCTGTCATAGGTCCTAATCCTGAAGGACCAGTTCTATCTCCTCCTGGCATTTTGAATACCTCCTCTCTTTATACTAAAGTTTGCTGTTGACTTAGTCTTATGCTTCATTATTTACCCATTTTTCTTAAAAGGCTTTTTAACTGCTGGGAAGTAATGGGTTGTCCATACGGGGTGAACTGAACTAAAGTATCTGGTGTA
The DNA here is from genome assembly GCA_049642665.1 of Candidatus Zixiibacteriota bacterium. Taxonomy (GTDB): domain Bacteria; phylum Zixibacteria; class MSB-5A5; order MSB-5A5; family SM23-73-2; genus CAYURP01. The sequence continues at coordinate 2,049 of JBARPA010000153.1, read as the reverse complement.
TCTTTGAGAGGAATCCATTTGCCATCACCATGTTCAAGGTACAGTAGCTCCAATTTTCCATCCACAATCGGGACAACACCTTTCACTGATTTAATTTCACCATCTTCAAACCAGGTAAGCCTGAGTTTGTCGTTTTCCATCTGTTTTACAATGTCAGTGCCATGGCATTCATTACATTTTCTTCCCTGTTTCATAACCGAATGGGAAAAGAAAGGAGCAAAAACAACAAATGGCTTTCCCTTATAAACCAGAGACTGAAAGTTACCACTGGTCACCTTGCCATCTCGGTTTATTAAAAATACCCAATCAGTAATGGGAATGGAAACTCTGGTCTTTTTCTCAGTTAGGGTCTCGAAATGGCAGTTATAGCAGGTTATCACCCTGCGGGTGTGACAGGCCGAGCAGTCCAGTTTTCCCTTGTGAATTTCGTGAGATGCGATAGGGGTTAGATCTTCATGACAATTCTCACACCTGGTCTTCATCGCTCCTTTTTCAAACAAAGATTTATAGGGGGTTCCATCGCCGTGTACTTCACTGGCAGTATGGCAATCAAAACACTCCATGCCCGATGCAAAATGCAGGTCCATTTCACCTCTGGGCTGGTCTATCTCCTGCATGATCTTCTTTTGCCTTTTGTGACACTTCAAGCACATTTCCTGATTTTTTGCAGTAGCGGTAGAATAAGACAGTTGGGATTCTTTCTCCATTTTGTGGCATTTATCGCACGAGGTTATATGGCAGTTTTTGCAGTCCAGGCGATCGTCCGCATAAGGAATACCCGTGATCTTTTCGAACCCCCCGCTTTCTACTTCATACCAGTACTTCATTCCAGCACCGGTATGGTGTAAACTTGACAAAAAGAAGCAATCCTTTTCAGATATTTCAGCAGAAGAAAGGAAGTTTGCACCTGTTATTAGCACAGCTGCGGTTAATCCAATGAGAATGAACCATGTTTTGCCATTCATATTTTTCCTCCTGATTTTGTTCTTTTAATTATTTGTCATCCAGAAGATTTTTCCTCTGGAAAAAGTCCTACCTTCTTTCCTTTAAGTGATTCGGTTCAAGTTTTTCTATTACCTGATCAACTATCTGTGCAAAAATCCTGGAGGTCTGGTTTTCTGAATGTTTCTGAACAAAGGGTTTTCCTTCATCCCCGGATGCAACTATTTCCGGTTCAATGGGAATTTTTCCTAAAAAGGGTACATTCATTTCCCTTGCTGTTTTCTCACCACCTCCGGTTTTAAATAGATCAGTTTTTTTTCCGCAGTGGGGGCATACAAAACCGCTCATATTTTCTATAATTCCCAGGACTGGCATGTTTAGTTTCTTGGCGAAATTCACTGCTTTCCGGGAATCCAGTAACGCCAGATCCTGAGGAGTAGTGACGATGATGGTGCCATCTATGTCTTTTATGAGCTGCACCACAGATAAGGGTTCATCTCCGGTACCGGGTGGGGAGTCGATTACCAGAAAATCAAGATCTCCCCAGTTCACGTCCTCCAAAAACTGCTTGATGGCACCCATCTTAAGGGGACCCCGCCAGATTAGCGGACTGCTTTTATCTTTAAGGAGAAAAGCCATGGATACCACCTTCAGGTTGGTCATAAAGGCTACGGGCTGGATCTTTTTCTCATTACCGGTCAAAACCATATCCTCAATTGCCAACATCTTGGGAATGTTAGGGCCATGCATGTCCACATCCAGAAGACCTACCTGAAAACCTTCCTTTGCCAATCCAAAGGCTAGATTGACCGCTACGGTACTCTTTCCCACTCCTCCCTTGTTGCTCATCACCAGGATCTTGTGTTTTATCTTTTGCATTGACTGATTGGGAGTTTTTTCCATGTTACTCTACCTTTCTTTTTGTGTTTTTCATGCTTTATCCAAAATTTTACTAAAACCTTCCACCTTTTCTCCATCGCCTTCCCCTTCTGCCTCGACCCCTTTCCTCCAGAACTCGATGAACGTTGGAATTTCCACAGGTAGGGCAGGAAACAGGTCTGGGTATTCCACAGGGAACCTCCCAGGTGTAACCGCAGGCATGACACC
>JBARPA010000152.1:0-1544 GCA_049642665.1 Candidatus Zixiibacteriota bacterium | reverse complement strand
CTGCAGTTCCAGTTGAGGGAATTTCAATACTTTTGGTTTCTCCAGGATTCCATACTTTCTTCTCCATTTATAGAAGGCAGCTTTGGAAATGGAAAGCTCCTCCCCGGCCTCTTTATCATTCCCGTATGTTTCCCAGAGATCCTGAATGAGCTTTTGTGTGTATTTGGGTAAAGAGTATTTCTCTATTCTTTTTTTCTTTCTCCAGTAGGCGACCAGATATTCGGGGACACCTATGGCTTCAGCTATTTTTTTGTCCGTTTTATATTTAGCCTGAAGCTTTAGGAGATCCTCTTTTTTGGGAATCCTCATTTTTTCAATTTCTTAAATTCACTTTTTAGTTGATTATATACATCCTTTAAAGCCACCGAGATCAGTTTAGTATTACCTATCAGCGGCATGAAATTGGTATCACCGGTCCAGCGGGGGACAATATGCACGTGCAGATGATCAACCACCCCGGCGCCCGCTACCTTTTCCAGATTCATCCCCAGGTTAAAACCTTGAGGTCTCATGGTCTTTTTCAGAATCACCACGCATTTCTGGGTCAGCCCGGCTAACTCACAAAGCTCATCCTCTTTTAACTTTTCCACTTTTCCCACATGCCTATAAGGAGCCACCATAAGGTGTCCAGTATTGTAGGGGTACTTATTCATAATGACAAATGAGAGTTTGCCCCGGAAAAGAATCAGATTCTTTTTATCTTTCGTATCATTGTGTCTTTTGCAGAAGATACAACCCTTTTCCTTTTTGGACAAAATGAATTCTTTTCTCCAGGGAGCCCAGAGTATATCCATCAGTTTCTCCTTTAAATTTTCATATTCACCCTAACCGGAAGCCAAGCCAAAGTCTTTTTTAAACTTAATATAAACAAAAAGTAAAATTTCTCAACAATTTTGTTGAAAATCTTCTTTATTATCTGCTCAATTTCATAACTATTCTTTTTATTGGTTAGCTAATTCTATGTTCTCCATATCCTAAAGTCAGATTTCAATGAAATAAGTAAACCCTAGCAAAACCAAAAATACAATTTCACATCTGGGATTTTCTTATTTTTAAAGTAGCCCACCTTGCCTTTAAGGTGGGATCTGGACAAAATTGGATTGTGAACCCCCCCGCCAGAGGCGGGGGATCTATGACTTCAGGTTCACCTTATTTTTAGGATGTCTTGAAAGTGAAGCTAAAGCTTCACACTCCAATGAGCAGATCCAGAACCTGACTTAAGTCAAGTTCTGGCATCCCCAACAACCAAAAATGAATCGCCCCGAATTAATCGGGTAGCGATGTAGCGGAACCCTTCAGGGCTCCATTGTTTTTATTATGTAGGGCTAAAGCACGACGCTACGAGGTTTTTATTTCGGGCGGACACAGATGTCCGCTCCTACTCTTTTAGAGACAATTAGGAGATTAATTTTACTACTGTTTCGATGTGAGGGGTATGGGGGAACATATCTACGGGCTGAACTTGACTTAGCTTATACCCTCTCTCGCAGAAAAGCTTTAAATCTCGGGCTAATGTGGCGGGATTGCAGGAGACATATATCAGC
>JBARPA010000151.1:0-8814 GCA_049642665.1 Candidatus Zixiibacteriota bacterium | reverse complement strand
TTTAATATAAATCTCTTACAATCTCATGATATCAAAAATCCTGAAATTTTACTTGACTATTGAAATCATTATTTTATAATAAAATGTTGTTTTTAATTAAGAAAAGGAGTTTTGAAGCGAAAGGAGTAGGTTATATAGAATTGTTAAGGAGTTGAAACTAGTCTTCTTCATCAGAGGAATCTGCAGCGTGCTATTTGTAGCGATCGTTAAGTCAGAGTCTCTGTGTGAGTTTGTGGGTAAAATTAAAAAGTTTTCAAACTCAGATGTAGAGACTTTCGATATAAGTTCAACGGCCGGGTTGCTTTTAATATCTTTAAACTCGGCTTTTTTTTAAAGGAGATAGATTAGTGAAAAGAGTTGTAATTATTTTATTTCTTATTTTGTTTTCGGCTGCTCCCAACCTCTCTTCAGATCAATCTAAAAGAGAGACAAAGGATGAGGAAATTAAGCCCAGAATACCCACCGGAATTGAAGAGGCACTCACCTTAGAGAAAGCTGTTGATCCAGATGAATACATAGTGGGGCCGGGCGATAAAATGGTAATCAACTTTTGGGAAGAATACTCTACCCAGGAGATTATCGTGATGCCAGAGGGATCTGTTCTGATTCCGCAAGTGGGAAGTGTGAAAGTTAGTGGATTTACTCTCTCCCAGGCCAAAAGGATTATCAAAGATGAACTTCTAAAGAGATACAAAAAACCAGATTTCACCATTGTCTTAACCAGTTTAAGAAAATTTAAGGTTTCCGTTACCGGATCTGTGGAGCAACCCGGCACCTACTCAGCTTTTGCTCATGAGAGAATATCCGAGATCATTCAAAAAGCCGGTGGATTCACCGATAGCTCCTCCCAAAGAAACATCATCGTCAAAAGAACCGATCAGGGTGAACTAAAAGTAGATATAGGCATGTTTCTGATTATAGGAGATAAAAGTAAAAACCCCTATGCCCTGGATGGGGATGTGATCTTTGTGCCCATTTTGGAGGATACCCTATATCATTATGGAATCTACGGAGCAGTCAGAGCCCCGGGCGAGTATGAATATGGTGCCGGAGATAGCCTTATGGATCTGGTAAATCTGGCTCATGGCTTAACCTCGGATGCAAATCTATCCTCAGCTGAAATCACAAGATTCAATCCGGATAATCAAACCACCAGCAATATCTCCGTTTCTCTTAAAGAACTTCTGGCTGAAGGAAAAAAAGAACTCAATTTGCCTTTGATGCCGGATGATAGAGTTTTTATAAGATCCATTCCTAAATACCACGAGAAAAAACAGGTGACTATCTTAGGGGAGGTTTTATACCCTGGGGTTTATGCCATTGAGGAGGGTAAGACCAGACTTACTGATATAGTCAGGATAGCTGGTGGATTCACTTCCCAGGCTTCCCTACCTGAAGCGGAAATGATAAGAGGTTATTATATGGATGTGATAGATTTAGAATACGAGCGTCTTAAGAAAATGGATGTGGCGGATATGTCCGAGCAGGAATATGAATATTTCAAGACGAAATCGCGAGAAAAAAGAGGGAAAATCTCCTGTGATTTTATCAAGCTTTTTCAAGAAAATGATAAAAACCAGGATATCCTTTTAAAAAATGGCGACCTTATCAGGATTCCAGCAAAAAGCCTGGTGGTCAGGGTCTCTGGAAATGTGGTCAACCCGGGGTTGGTATCTTTTGAACCTGACAAAAATTATCTTTTCTATATAGAAAAAGCCGGAGGTCTTTCCTGGAGAGCCTCAAAAAGAGGGGTGAGAGTGATCAAGGAGGTTACCAGCGAATGGGTTAAACCTAAAAAATCCACCCGAATCGATCCCGGGGATACCATCTGGATACCGGAAAAGCCACGCAGAGATTATTGGGGATTTTTCAAAGATACCATGCTGGTTTTGGGAAACATAGCCACCTTATATCTGGTGGTCAAGACAGCAGTCGATTGAATATGACAAATAATAATAATTATAAACCTATTGTAAGTGAGGATAAGATAAACCTTTTGAATTATCTGATGGTTCTGGTTAAATATCGGAGGTTCCTTTTGTTGAACACCATCTTGGTATGTGTGATTGTGGGTTTAATCTCCATCCTGCTGACTTCATGGTACACTGCTCATACCAGCATACTACCTCCTGAGAGCGAAACCTCTTTTCTGGGATTGAGTTCTTCTCTTTTGGGTGGATTCGCTCCTCCGGGTGAAATGTCCCTTCCGCTTATGGCCACCCCTTCGGATGTAATCGCAGTAATTTTACGCAGTAGAAGCGTGGCTGAGAAAATTGTGGAAAAAACTGATCTGATGAAGGTCTATAACACCCAATCCAAAGAGGAGACCATAAAAGAGCTGGCTTCCCATACCAGGGTTAAAGTAAGCGAGGAAGGGTTGATATCCCTGGATTTTGAGGATAAGGATAGAGAGAGGGCAGCTTCGGTGGCAAATCTTTACATTGAGGAACTGGACCGGATTAATCGCATGGCTAATACCTCAAAAGCCAGAAACACCAAGTTGTTCATCCAAAAGAGGATGGAAAAAACCCAGAAGGATCTGATTCGGGCTGAGGAAGATTTGAGAAAGTTCCAGGAAAAACACAAAACCATATCTTTGGACGAGCAGATGAAAACCACCATACAGACGGCTGCTAACCTGAAAGCTGAGATGGTATTAAATGAAATCGAGCTCAACGTATTGAGTCAAAACCTGTCCCCTTCCCATCCTCAGATCCAAAACCTGAGAACTAAGATCTTTCAGATCAGAAAGCAGTTGGAGAAGCTGGAGTTCGGAGATCAAGATAGCTCATCTGCAAAAAACCAGGTTCTGGATGTGCCTTTTTCAGAGGTTCCCAAGTTGGGTTTGGAACTGGCACGCTTGACCCGGGATCTGAAAATCCAGGAGGCGATTTTTGAGCTTTTATCCTCCCAGCATGAGCAAGCCAAAATCCAGGAAGCTAAAGATACGCCCACCATTCAGATTCTGGACCGGGCTGTTCCACCTGAGAAAAGATCTCGACCCAAAAGAGCAACAATGGTTATTTTTGCTGGTATGGCAAGCCTTTTCGTGGGGATGATTTTCGTTTTCGGACTGGAGTATCTTCAAGCCACCCGGAAGAGAAATCCGGATGATTTCAATAAAATTGAACAGGTCCTCTCAGCCTTCAAGGAGGATATTCTGGACATAAAGAGGCTATTTTACAAATCAAAAAGGTAGAAAGGAACTTGTATGGTAAATTTAGGTTTAATCGGTTTGGGTACCTGGGGTAAAAACGTATTGAGAAATTTCAACAGTCTGACGGATTGCAAGGTCCTGGTTTGTAGCGATTCAAATCCAGAGCAGATAAAAAAGATCCAGCCCAACTATCCCGGGATAAAGTTCACCCGGAACAAAGAAGAGATTTTCCAGGATAAAAACATAGATGCCGTGGCGATTGTTACCCCACCTGCCTCCCATTTCGAACTGGTAAGGGATGCGCTTTTAAATGATAAGGATGTCTTCGTGGAAAAACCCATGGTTTTAGATGTGGATAAAGGAAAAGAAATTCTTAAGCTCTCCCAAAATAAAAATAAGATTTTAATGGTGGGACACATAATGGAATATCATCCTGCCATACTTAAGCTTAAGGAGCTCATTTCAAAAGGGGAGCTGGGCAAAATATACTACCTGTACGCCACCCGGGTTAATCTGGGTAAGGTCAGAGACATAGAGAACGCATTGTGGAGTTTTGCCCCGCACGACATCTCCATAATTTTATATCTTCTGGACAAGGAGCCCCTATCAGTGACTGCTTCAGGACAATGCTATATTCAGAAGGACAAAGGAATTGAGGACGTTGTTTTCATGACCATGTACTTTGAGGATGGGGTCATGGCTCATATTCACGTCAGCTGGTTGGATCCCCACAAGGAAAGAAAGCTGACCATCGTGGGTGATAAAAAAATGGTGGTTTTAGATGATATCCAGTCGGCTGAGAAGATAAGGATTTATGACAAGGGAGTGCAAACCAAACTGGATTATAACACCTACGGTGAGTTCTTGAGTTTAAGAACCGGAGACATTCTGATTCCCAAGATCGATAGCTATGAACCCTTGACAGCTGAATGCCAGCACTTTCTGAAGTGTGTAAAGGAACGTAAAATACCCAGATCGGATGGCAAAGATGGCCTGCGAGTATTGAAGGTTTTAGCTTCCGCTCAGAAGTCCTTGGAAAAGGGCGGAACACCTCTGAAAATAGAATATCGATAAATATGGAGGCGCAAATGCAAAGATCCATTGATCCAAAAGCGAAAATAGGCGAAGGTACAAAACTGGGACAATTTGTAACAATAGGAGAAAAAGCCGAGATCGGAAAAGGTTGCATCATCGGAAGCAATGTGGTCATACATCCCCACACTCGAATCGGGGATTATGTGAGAATTGATGATAACACGGTAATTGGCAAACAGCCTATGAAGGCAGCTTTGAGCGTTACCACCAAGGAGGAAAAGCTCTCCCCTGCAGAAATCGGAGACAACTGCATCATCGGAACCTCGGTGGTCATTTACGCTGGATCAAAGTTAGGCCAGAAGGTTCTGGTGGCAGACCTCTCAACGGTCAGAGAAAATGTTTCCGTGGGCGATTTCACCATTGTGGGCCGAGGGGTAGCCATTGAGAACTATTGTAAGGTGGGTTCTCGCTGCAAACTGGAGACCAACGTTTATATAACCGCCTACTCGGAACTGGAGGACAATGTTTTCGTGGCTCCCTGTGTGGCCACCTCCAATGATAACTATATGGCCCGAAGCAAGGAGAGGTTTAAACATTTCAAGGGCGTAACGGTTAAAAAAGGCGGCAGGATCGGTCTTAATTCAACCATACTTCCCGGAAAAGTCATCGGAGAGGATAGCCAGGTGGCCGCGGGCTCGGTTGTAACTAAAGATACACCTGCTAAAAAAATTGTCCTGGGTTCTCCAGCCAAGGTCTGGAGAGATGTCCCTGAAGATCAGCTTCTTGAAAATCAATAAAGTAAGGAGTTAAAATGAAGGTCCCACTTCTCGATTTAAAAAGACAATACACAAGTATAAAAGATGAGATCGACGATGCAGTGCATAAAGTACTGGAGGGAACTAAGTTCATCCTGGGAGATGAGGTAAAGGAATTTGAGGCAAACATAGCCCAATACTGCGGTAGCAAATACGCTGTGGGTGTGGCATCGGGCACGGATGCCCTGCTTTTGGCATTAAGAGCCTGCGGAGTTGAGCCCGGGGATGAGGTGTTAATACCCGATTTCACCTACATAGCTACCTCAAACGTAGTTTCCCGTCTGGGCGCCACCCCGGTGTTTGTGGACATCGATCGAAATACCTATAATATGGACCCCGATTTAATCCAAAAAAGAATAACCAAAAAAAGCAAGGCCATAATTCCGGTTCACCTTTTCGGGCAGTGTGTGGATATGGATCCCATACTGGAAATCTGCAAAAAGCATAAGATAAAAGTGGTGGAGGATACAGCTCAGGCCATTGGTGCCGAATATAAGGGGAAAAAAGCGGGAACCATGGGAGAATTCGGGTGTTTCAGCTTTTTCCCCAGTAAAAACCTGGGTGCTGCCGGGGATGGAGGAATGGTCATAACCAACGATTCCGACCTGGCCGAAATGGTTAGAAAACTGAGAGTCCATGGAGCCACCCAAAAATATTTTCACTCCATGATCGGATATAACAGCAGATTGGACACCCTTCAAGCAGCCATTCTGAATGTCAAACTCAGGTATTTAGATCAATGGTCGAATAAAAGAAATGAAAAAGCCTCCTTTTATGATAAGGCCTTCCAGGATATGGATATAGATACGCCCAAGGTGGAAAGTTTCAATCGCCACATCTACCATCAATACACCATCGCAGTTAAGAAAAGAGATCAGTTCAAAGAGCACCTTTTGAAAAACCAAATCGGCTGCTCCATTTACTACCCTTTACCCTTACACCTGCAGGAATGCTATAAAACCTTAGGTTACAAAGAAGGAGATCTTCCGGTTTCAGAGGAGAGGTCCCAACAGGTGATCTCCCTACCCATATTCCCCGAGTTGACTCAGGAAGAACAGGAGTTTGTGATTAAGACCATAAAAGAGTTCTATTCGGCTTAAGTCAGATTAAATCAGATGAAAATAATCTCCGTGGTGGGTGCTCGCCCCCAGTTTATAAAACTTGCTGTTCTATCGCAAAAGCTGAGGAAAAAGCACAGGGAACTTATCCTGCACACCGGACAACACTATGATGATAAACTATCAAAAATATTTTTCAAGGAGTTGAAAATACCCCGGCCCGATTTCAATCTGGGTATTGGCTCAGGCAATCATGGCCAGCAAACCAGCCGAATGTTGGAGGGTATTGAAAAAATTCTGCTTAAACGCCACCCGGATTTGGTAATCGTTTACGGTGATACCAATTCCACCTTAGCTGGTGCCCTGGCAGCGGCCAAACTGAAAATCCCTTTAGCTCATGTAGAAGCTGGACTCAGAAGTTATAGGAAAACCATGCCTGAGGAGATAAATCGGGTTGTATCAGATCATCTTTCCGACCTTCTCTTCTGTCCCACCAGAACTGCCGTTGAAAATCTGAAAAGGGAAGGTATAACAAAAGGTATTTATCTGGTTGGAGATGTAATGTATGATTCGGTTCTGCAAAACCTGAAGATTGCCAGAAAGAAATCCTCGGTGATGAATGTTCTGGCATTAAAACCAAAGGAGTTCCATCTGGTCACCATCCACCGGGCAGAGAATACAGATGATCACAAAAATTTAAAAAAGATCGTTAATATTCTGGTATCCATCAGGGGAAAGGTGATTTTCCCTGCTCACCCCCGGTTGAGAAAGTCTGTAAAAAGGTATAACTTATTCAAAAAGTTGCAATCAAAAAAGGATCTGGCATTAATCGATCCGGTGAGCTACTGGGACATGTTGATTCTGGAGGAGAGTGCCAGATTTATTCTAACTGACTCAGGTGGGGTACAAAAGGAGGCGTTTTTTTTGAAGACCCCCTGTATCACCTTGAGAGAGGAAACTGAATGGATAGAAACGGTAAAAAAAGGAATGAACAAAGTAACCGGGTTAAATCTCAGGAAGATAAAAAGAATTCTTAAGGGAGATCCCCCCTTAAAAACTATTGGATCTGGTCAGTTTGGAAACGGCAGGTCTTCACAGAAAATATCCAGTATAATATCAAGAAAAACTCGTGCATGAGAGTGTAAAAAATAACCAGCCTCTGCTAATCGATTCCATCCTGAAGAATACCGGCAAAGATGCATTGAGGTATGTTCCAGGTAAGCTGGTTCGGGGAATCATTAATTTTACCGCTCTTCTTATCTACACCCGCATTTTTACCGCTGAGGATTACGGTAATTTCTATCTGACTATCGCCGCCATTACGATTTTAAGCATATTAGGCGCAAGGTGGCTGGTGGAATCGGTAAACAGATTCTATGCTCAGTCTAAGTTAAAAAGTGATTTAGATAGATTTTACTCTACCATATTTTATTCCTATGTTCTGAGCACAATAGTGGTCCTGTTGCTGGTAGCAGGTGGAATTCTGATCTTAAGAGGGAAAATCTCAGATCAATTGCTACCCTTTTTGAGTATAGGAATTACAGTCTATATTGCCGATTCCATTTACGGTATACTTCTTTATACCCTGCGAGCATCCCTTCAGGCAAAGAGTTTTTCTGTTTACGAGATCCTATTTGCTACAGGAAAATTAGCTTTGTCTTTGCTCATCGTTTTTCTATTCAAGATGGGTGCAATCAGCTTGCTCTACTCTATTTTTCTGGTTCAAATCACCCTGGTTATTTTCCTATTCAAGAAATTCTCACTACACAGAAGAATTAGGTGGCAATTAGTCTCAAAACAGCAAATCAAGGAATTCTTCAGGTTTGGATCGCCTTTGATAATTTCATCCCTATCCATGTGGTTATTACTATTGTGCGACAGGTACATGCTGAATTTTTTCAGAAATCCGGCTGAGGTAGGAATCTATTCGGTAAGCTACGCTGTAGTAGATCGAAGCGTTGCACTGCTTTATACTATTCTCATGTTGGCGGCTTATCCTATCATAATCTTCACCTGGGAGGAAAAAGGTAAGGAGATCACCCAAAAATTAATCAAAGATCTAAGCAGGTACTTTTTCATGATTTGCATCCCAGCTTGCCTGGGCATTTCCGTTTTGAGCAAGGATATTTTCTCTGTTCTTATAGGAAAAACTTTTGAGGAAAGTTACAAATTGGTTCCTTTTTTCGCCTTTTGTTCCTTTTGTGCTGGCTGGTTTCAGTATATAGGTAAGGGTTTTGAAATCTACAAAAAGACCATGCTTATGGCACTCGTTATCTTCATCTCCGGTATCAGCAATCTTGTCTTGAATTTATTCCTTATTCCTCAATTTGGGTTCATTGGAGCAGGGATAGCGAAATCTGTTTCCTATGTGATACTAATAGGTCTGGGAATAAAACTATCTCATTCTCTGATTGCCTGGTCTTTGGATTCAATCACCTTAATAAGAGTATCCTTCTCAGGATTAGCTATGACACTAGCTTTATTCATTGCCAAGGATTTATTGCCTACTTCTTTGATAAGTTTAATTGTTTTGCTCGCTCTGGGTGCTGGTTTTTATATAGTCCTATTATTGCTGAGTAAAGAGATCAAAAAGGGAGAGGTTGAACTAGTAAGGTCATACTCCCATAGATTATTCAAAGCTGTCAAACTATAACTCATAAAATTGAAAAAATGATAGTAAAAGTTTTCTCTTCTATATCTTGGAGATTATGATTTTGTTGGTTTAGTAATACAATGCTTACTCCAGTTG
>JBARPA010000150.1:0-7188 GCA_049642665.1 Candidatus Zixiibacteriota bacterium | reverse complement strand
TTCTTGTGGAGATGCTTTCCCAAATTCTACCTACAGAAGATGAAGAAATTTCCAAGAATCTGAGAAGGCTCTGGGAGAGATGGGGAATTAAGATACATACCGATTCAAAGGTTACTGAGATTACAACTGCAAAGGATGGAAAGAAAGTTGTTTCGGTCTCGACTGAAAAAGAGAAGATAGATTTTGAGGTAGACAAGGTTTTATTAAGTGTAGGAAGAAAAGCTTATACCTTAGGTTTAGGAATAGATCAGGTTGGTATAAAAACTGAAAAAGGAGCTATACTCGTTAATGAATATATGAGAACTAATATTGAAAATATTTATGCAGCCGGCGACTGCATCGGGGGATGGCTCTACGCTCACGTGGCGTCAATGGAAGCAGAAATCGCAGTTGAGAATGCTTTAGGTGAAAACAAAAAAATGGATTATACTGCAGTTCCCGGATGCATCTTCACTCATCCAGAGGTGGGTTCAGTAGGCCTAACAGAGAAAGTGGCTAAAGATAAAGGGATCAATGTCAAAATCGGAAGATTCCCTTTCATAGCCAGCGGAAGAGCATTGTGTGAAAACGAGCCGGACGGAATGGTGAAAATAATTGCAGAGGAAAAATCAGGAAAAATAATAGGTGCTCATATCTTAGGAAACAGGGCAACCGATTTGATAACCGAGATAACCCTGGGTATGAAAATGGGGGCAACCATCGAGGACATAATCGACACCATCCATCCCCACCCCACCCTGTCAGAGGCAGTAAGGGAAGCGGGGTTAAAGCTGCAGAACCGACCTATACATATATTGTAAACGGTAAACGGAAAACAGTTCACGGTTAAGAAAAATGTAGGGGCGAACCTCTGCGTCCGCCCGATAATTCAGAGTGCAACAATTTATTGTTGCCATTACAAAAACAAGTTTTTGCACTCCTCATGAAAAAAACGTAGGGCAGGCTCCCAGATCGCCATTCTTGTTGGTGGTGGAATTGTCGTCAAGACCCGTTTCGGGGATTTCCACTACCATTCAATTCGGTATCACAGGTTGTCCCAACCTGTGATAATACAATCGGTTAGTTCTGGGTCTCCTGACCCAGAACTCTGTGGACAAGGTCAGGAGATTTTGTCCTACCCGATAACAGGATAAATCTTCGTGCTTGCCAGGTCCTCTGACTGGCAAGGCGGATCTACCTATTAACTAACAAAACCTTTCTTCTATAATTCAAAAAACTGTTTGACAAAATATGCTAAAGATTTTATAATATCCCCGTAATTTGTGTGTGGTTTTAACTGCTTTAATAACTTTGGATTCCCTTGTTGAAATATGAAGGAGAAACTCTTCTTAGGAATCGATGTCGGATCAGTAAGCGTTAAGCTTGTTCTTCTTTCAGAACATAAGGAGATTCTTTACCACTCATACACCCGTTCTGAAGGGCAACCCCTTAAGGTGGTAAAGGATGAGCTGGAAAAACTTCTCGAATCCTATAATCTTAGCCAGATAAATGCTTTAGCTGCCACCGGCTCAGGCGGAAAATTGATTGCAGAGCTTCTGGGCGGAACACCTGTCAACGAGGTGATCGCTCAAATCAAAGCAACTTCTTTTCTTTGCCCTGAGGTCAGAACCATAATCGAGATGGGGGGTGAGGATTCCAAACTGATTCTTCTGGAGTACGATGATACCACAAAACAGGCTGTTCTCAAAGACTTTGCGATGAACACCATCTGCGCTGCCGGGACCGGTTCGTTTCTGGATCAGCAGGCCAAAAGATTGAAAATCGACATTGAAGACGAATTCGGAGAATTGGCCTTGAAATCTAAAAACCCGCCTCGAATTGCTGGACGCTGCAGTGTCTTTGCCAAATCGGATATGATTCATCTCCAGCAGATAGCCACGCCGGATTATGATATTGTGGCTGGACTTTGCTATGCCATGGCCCGAAACTTCAAAAGCAACATAGCCAAAGGTAAAAAGATCAACCCGCCTGTATCCTTCCAGGGTGGGGTAGCTTTCAATTTAGGCTTGAGAAAGGCGTTCAAGGATATTTTTGAATTAGATGATCTGATAATTCCGCCTTATCATGCTGAATTGGGGGCACTGGGCTCTGCTTTACATATTTTAGAAGATCAAAAGGACTTAAAGAAATTCAAAGGATTAGACGGATTAATCAGGTATTTTGAATCCGAAGGACCGGAAAGGGAAACCCAGGAAAAGCTAACTTATGATTACCCCCAGAATAAATACTATCGCTTAGTCAGTTCTTTATCTCCTGAGGAAGCTTGCCCCCAGAAAATAGATGCGTTTTTGGGAATAGATGTGGGTTCCCTGTCCACCAATGTGGTGGTTATTGATGAGAATAAAAACGTCTTGTCCCGGCGCTACCTTATGACCGAGGGAAGGCCCATTGAGGCTGTGCGACGCGGTCTGGAGGAGGTGGGCAACGAGGTCAAAGACAGAGTTGTGATAAAAGCCGCGGGAACGACCGGCTCAGGAAGGTATTTGACCGGTGATTTCGTGGGAGCGGACATTATCCGCAATGAGATCACGGCCCAGGCTATTGCAGCAATTGAGATCGATCCTCGGGTGGACACCATCTTTGAGATCGGAGGGCAGGATTCAAAATTCATAAGTCTGGAAAACGGAGCGGTGGTGGATTTTGAAATGAACAAGGTCTGTGCAGCCGGAACAGGCTCCTTTTTACAGGAGCAGGCGGAGAAGCTTAACATAAAAATCGAGGAGGAATTCGGGAATCTGGCCTTAAAGGCCGAATCTCCGGTGAACTGCGGGGAGCGCTGCACCGTTTTTATGGAATCCGATCTGGTTTCCCATCAACAATCCGGAGCCAAAAAAGAGGATCTGGTGGCTGGTCTGGCGTACTCCATTGTCTATAATTATCTAAACAAGGTGGTGGGCGATAAAAAAATAGGCAATCATGTCTTCTTTCAAGGGGGTGTGGCCTGGAACAAGGGCGTGGTGGCTGCTTTCGAAAAGGTTCTGGGTAAAAGAATCACCGTCCCTCCTCACCACGACGTTACCGGAGCCATAGGCGTGGCCATTTTAGCCATGCAAAGCTGGGATGGAAAACCATCCGGTTTCAAGGGATTTGATCTCTCCAAAAAAAGATACCAGCTTTCCACTTTCGAATGTCAGGACTGCCCCAATCACTGCGAAATCAAAAAAGTGGAGATGGAAAACCAGCCCTCGTTGTATTATGGCAGCAGATGTGAGAAGTATGATGTAAAGAAAAAGAAAAAAATCCCCCGGAATCTTCCCGATCTTTTCAAACAGAGAGAAAGGATTCTTTTCACCATACATAAGGACTTCTCCCCGTCTCGCAAAGACAAAGGAAAAAAGATAGGTATTCCCAGGGCTTTGTTTTTCCACGAGTATTTCCCCTTCTGGGCTTCATTTTTCGAAAACTTAGGTTTTGAGGTGGTTCTTTCAGATCCCACCAACAAAAAGATAATCCGGGAAGGAACGGAAAAGGTATCCTTTGAAACCTGCTTTCCCCTCAAGGTGGCCTTCGGGCATATTCTTAACCTTGTGCAAAAGGACGTGGATTTCATATTCCTGCCCAGCTTGATAAACTTGAAAAAAGAGGATTACGATTACCACCAAAGTTATGCCTGTCCTTATGTCCAGGCCTTGCCCTACATGGTCAAAGCCTCCTTCACCTTCGAAAAAGACAATACGAAGCTGTTAACCATCCCGGTCCATTTTCAGTGGGGAAAAAAGCTTATTTTAAAGGAGCTGGGAAGGCTTAAAAAAACTTTAAAGGTTTCCGGAAAAAAAATTGAATCTGCATATCAGGTAGCTGAGAGGTGTCAGGAAAGATTTTACTCTGAGCTTCAGAGAATTGGATCAGAGATCATTCCAGATCTTAAGGATAATCAAAAGGCTTTGGTCATAGTAGGAAGACCTTATAATACCTGCGATCCTCTGATCAGTTTGGACTTGGCCAAAAAGTTCAGGGAATTGGGTGTGTTGTCTATTCCCTTGGATTTATTGCCTGTTGATTCCACTTTGTCAGGCAAAAAGATCTGTAACATGTACTGGAAATATGGGCAGAGGATTTTATCGGGAGCGAATTTTATAAATAAAAATCTAAATCTTTATCCAGTTTACGTTACCAATTTTGGGTGCGGCCCCGACTCCTTTATCGTTCATTTTTTCAGAAAATTACTTGGGGATAAACCCCTCCTGCTTCTGGAGCTGGACGAACACTCTGCTGATGCTGGTATCATCACCCGCTGTGAGGCATTTCAGGATAGCCTTAAAAACTTCAGGCCGGAAGCAAAGAGAAAACCCATACCCCAATTTCCAGCTCATTCTGGAGACAACAGAACAGTTTTCATCCCCAATATGACGGATCACGCTTATGCACTTAAAGCTGCTTTTATTGCCTGTGGGATTAAGGCCGAGGTGATGCCCGAATCAAACCAGAATACCCTGAGGCTGGGAAGAAAATACACCTCGGGCAAGGAATGCTACCCCTGTATCCTTACTACCGGGGATATGATCAAAAAACTGGAGTCAAAGAATTTTGAACCGAAAAAATCAGCCTTCTTTATGCCCACTGCTAATGGCCCCTGTAGATTCGGACAGTATCATAATCTGCACCGGATAATTTTAGATGAGTTGGGCTATAATCATGTTCCCATATATTCGCCAGATTCCAAGGATTCTTACAGCAATGTGGTCAATCTGGATGGAGACTTCAGAAGGTTGGCCTGGCATGGGATTCTGGCAGTGGACCTTCTACAAAAGCTTCTATGGCAGATCAGACCCTACGAACAGGACAAAGGCCAGACCGACCGAATCTACTGGAACTATATAAGCGGATTACAAGACTTTATAGTTAAGGGGAAAGATGTGGGCCAGCTGCTTACTTCCGCTAAGGAAGATTTTAAAAGGATCAAGGTGGATAAATCTGAAAAAAGACCTGTAATCGGTGTGGTAGGTGAAATCTACATTCGCTGCAACAGATTTGCCAACAACAACCTTGTGGAAAAGATAGAGAAACTGGGTGGGGAGGCTAAAGTAGCGCCCATGGCTGAGTGGTTCTTATACACCACCTACAGGTATAAAGAGGAAAGCTTAATCGATAAGAAAATCAAAGATTACCTGAAAGCTTTAATCAAAGATTGGGTACAGAGAAAAGATGAAAAGAGGCTGATTAAAAAGCTGGAGGACGGATTTCAGGATCTACATGACTTTACCGTGGAACAAATTATGAAATTGTCCTGTTTTTATCTGGACAAGACCTTTGGTACCGAGGCCATCCTTTCAGTGGGGAAATCCCTTGAGTATATCCAGAAAGGCTTCTCCGGAATAGTTAACACCATGCCCTTCGGTTGCATGCCGGGAACGATCGTTTCCGCATTATCCGCAAAAATCAGAGAGGATTTCTATAACGTCCCATGGCTGGACATAGCTTATGAGGGACTGGAGGAAACCAACGAGCTCACCAGACTGGAGGCTTTCATACATCAGGCCAAACAGTATCACCGAAGAAAATTGAATTCAATGGGCAGTTAATTTCAAAAATGGAGTGCTCATCAAACTAACGGAGCATTATATAAATACTCTCAGATTTCCCTTAGAGAATACAAAATCTGAAAAAATCCTTTAGAAATCATCACTTCCAACTCTGAAAAAGGCTCCTCAACTCAAATGAGGAAACTTTTAACTCTGTTAAGATCTTTTTCCCGCATCGAGGAGATCGGCTTTTTTATTTTCTTCTTTTTAATTGTCTTATCCTTTTTAAATTTAGCCGGAGGTAATTTTCATACTTTTAATCTGGAAAAGCTATTATTATTTTTTACCTTCCTTTTCACAATTTTTGTAATATCAATTTCAAATCGAACATTTAGAGCAATTCGTGACTGGCTTCCTATCTTTTTCCTTTTATCCATCTTTTTAAACCTCCAGCACCTGATAGATTTTTTGAATCCCAACCATTATGATGAAATTCTAATAGGGATTGACCAGATTCTATTTGGGGTTCAGCCCTCTATCTGGATGGAAGGGTTAATCAGCTCCCCCTTAACTGACTTTTTGACCATCTGTTATTCCTTTTTCTACTTCTATCCCCTCCCTTTAGCTGTCATCCTTTACTTGAGAAAAGGAGGGTTTGGTAACTTCCGCAATTACGCTACCAGCATTATTTTGTGTTTTTATCTGGGATTTATGGGATATCTACTGGTGCCAGCTTTTGGTCCAAGATTCACCCTCCAGTATACTCAGGAACTAAATGGAAGCTTTTTCTCGGAGAGCTTAAGATCGAAGTTAGATGATATGGAATCGACCAAAAGGGATGTTTTCCCCAGCCTTCACAATGCCATAACTTTATTGGTTCTTCTCTTTGCCTGCAAACTTCATAGAAAAATCTTTTACCTCCTCCTTCCCATAGCCTTGGGGATTTTCCTTAGTACCATCTATTTGAGGTATCATTACGGCATTGACGTTATCTGTGGCTGGATCCTGGGACTAATCTGTTTCAGGTTAGGTGCCGATGTAAACAGATGGTGGAAAATCAGCTAAAGCCATGGCTTTTTGACTAATTTTAACAGTTTCTTTAATCTATGACCGTGATAAAACTCAAAGAAGGCAAATCCAGCCAATTTGACCTTATGCAATCTCTGGAGAAAAAGAAGGTAAATGATCTCATCCAGACCCATCAACGCTTAAAGCGAAAGATTTTCGATTTCTATACTATTTTTGATCTAACCAGAAGTTTAAATTCCCTTCTGGATCTGCCTTCCCTTTTAGATGATATCCTGTATACCTGTATCAGTCAGCTGGAAGTCAAAGGGGCTACCTTAATCATTAAAGGAAATCCTCGAGCCAAAAAGCTGGATTTAATTAAAATCAGGGGCCTTGAGGCAAGCAAGAATATATGCTTTAGGATAGACTCCTCGTTAATGGATCTTTTGAAAAAGACTCAAAAACCCATATTTATATCTGATCTGATCAAGGGGCTTGATCCTCATTCCCCGGATATTGCTAAATTAAGCCTTTTAAAAGCCGAAGTGGTAGCTCCCCTGATCATCAAGGAAGAGATTTTTGGCCTTTTGATCACAACCAACAAAATCCCTAACCGATTATTTAAAGAAGATGATCTGGAGTTTTTATCCATTCTGGTAAATCAGGCAGCAGTGGCGGTGGAAAACGCCATGCTGTACCAAAGCGAGAGGGATTCCTA
>JBARPA010000149.1:0-1818 GCA_049642665.1 Candidatus Zixiibacteriota bacterium | reverse complement strand
TCACTACCCCAACAGTATTACTCTCCTTACCTGTAATGTTCAATATCTTTAGTACATCTAGAGCATAACCAGCGGATATATGATCGATCACAGTACCATTCTTGATTTTCTTAACGTAGAGTTCATATTTATCAGCCTGAGACATGATTCATCAAACCCAAATTTCTTAAACAGATATTTGACGGTAACCACGTTGAGTTATTTCATGTAATTTATTATACAAAGACCTTGTTTAATATATTTGCAGACAGAATTATCTCTATAGTATTATTATAGATGTTGGGGATAGGTTGTACGTACCTACGAATTTATGCATAATATTTTCAAATAAGAGGTTTTTGGAATGAATCTTCAAGGAAGAAACATTATTTCCATTAGAGATTTCACAAGAGCTGAACTTGATTTTATACTTTTGACTGCAGATAAAATGGAAACATTGGCAAAAAGAGGCTCTGATATGCTGAAAGCAAAGATTATGGCAACACTTTTTTTTGAACCTAGTACAAGGACGAAATTGAGTTTTGAAACTGCAATGTACCGGTTGGGAGGAATGAACATCGGATTCTCTGAACCTGGAGCGGCATCAATACAAAAAGGCGAGAACCTTTCGGATACTGTCCGCGTCGTCGAAAACTATTCTGATATTTTAGTTATAAGACATCCAATGGAAGGCGCCTCTCGTTTGGCTAGTGAATTTGCTAATATTCCTGTTATAAATGCAGGTTCTGGTTCTGAGGAACATCCTACACAAGCAATCCTCGATATTTATACAATGAAAAGAGAGTTTGGTTCTATTGATGGATTAAAAGTAGCCATGGTCGGTGACCTACGATACGGTAGAACTGTTCATTCTCTTGCTTATGCTCTGTCACTCTACAGTGGAGTGAAACTATATCTAATTTCTCCTGATATCTTAAAAATGAGAAAAGAGGTCCTTGATGATATTGGTCACATAATAGATATCGAAGAAGGAAGAAATCTAAAGGAAATAATTAGCAAAGTTGATGTGATATACATGACAAGAATTCAAAAAGAGCGATTTGCTGACCCAGCGGAGTATGAGAGTGTAAAAGGTTCCTATAGATTATCTCAAACAGAATTAGAAGAAGCTAGGAAAGATGCAATAGTTATGCACCCTCTACCTAGAATCGATGAAATAGATGCTAATGTAGATAGTACTATACATGCAAGATATTTCAAACAAGTCTGGTATGGTCTTTTAGTCAGAATGGGTCTACTTACTCTCGTTTTAGGTTCGGTTCCATAGTTAGATGAGTAATAGCGTTCTTACGATATTGAATATATAGTACGACTTTCAACATCTCTTCTTTTTGCTTCAGGCCATAGTTCCATTGGAGTATATGTTGCTGATGATCTTCCATATACTGTAGGATTCGTGGATCCACACCCTGAACAGGTTGAGGCGACACCACCATATGTTTTGTTACATTTACTACAGTATGATAAGTTACTTGTGTATGTGAAGAATCTAAGATTACTATTACATAATTGGTCTGTTAGGTTCATTAGTTGTTTCGGATCTTGTTCGGTTGGGGCTAAACATATAAGACTCAAATGGCCTCCAGGACAAAGTGTCTGGAACTTGCTCTCTAATTCGATTCTTTGTTGTAGATTAATTTTTGCTGAAAGAGGAACAGTAAATAAATCTGTGTAATATGGATAGTCTCTAATGCCTTCAGCGGAAACTTGTCCTGGTCCATATTTCATCATATCAAGTTTGGCAAGTCTGAATGTTGCGTTATCTTGAGGTCTTTGAGCGACGACGAGTCTAATACCTGACTTCTTAGATGTCAATTC
>JBARPA010000148.1:0-3637 GCA_049642665.1 Candidatus Zixiibacteriota bacterium | reverse complement strand
GGTCCACTCCACTAATCGGGCCGCTTTGGTCCTGGATTCGGCTGAGGCACTGGCCTTAAGATACTTCTGAACCAAATTACCGTATTTGGGATCATAAAAATCTAAAGTTGACGGTATACAGCCTGTTTCGGCTATACCTCCGGCTATATCCTGGGCTAAAACCGACGTCTCATAAGGTAGAGTTGCCACGTGAACTTTGTTTACATTAGCTAAAAGTGGATTGCACTGCCACACACCGGATGGATGTTTCCTTCCCAGAGCAGCTGCTGCAATGCCCATTCCAAATGTCGTTTCATTGTTTATAACCATTTGGGTCAGCTTGTCACTGAAAACTCTTGAGGATAGGCCATTAGCCCGGGCAACTAAAATGGCGGATCCGATCTTCACATCACCCTGACCAGCAACACAGGCGCCTATAGCTGCCCGATAGGGCATTATGAAATTTAAAACCGCACTTAAAGAGTATTTGTACTCCTTGCACATAAATACCCTCTCCTTGGGAACGAAAACATCCTCAAAGAAAAGGTAAGCTTGAGTTATTCCCCCGCATTTAACCGGAATGTCAAACCCCTCTTCCTCCTCTCTGGTATCCGATGGCCTCCTGGTCTCAACAATGGTTAATCCTTCAATGTCTTTGGGAATCACAAATGATACAGCCCAATCCTTATCCTCCTCTTTGTATCCGGAACCGGGTAAGATGAATAACTCATTTGCGGCTGCCACACCGCAGATCATCACCTTGGCTCCTCGGATCACAATCCCGTCCTCCCGGACGTCCACGATGTGCAGGTTTAAATCGGGATCTTCCTGCTGGGAAGGGGTTTTTGTTCTGTCGCCTTTAGGATCGGTCAATGCTCCGGCCACGGTGATGTCGTTTTTCTGTGCCTGTGTTAACCAGTTTTTGAGCCTTTGATGATAATCGGTTCCCAGCTCCTTGTCCATATCATAGGTGGTAGCCCACATGGAGTTGATGCAGTTCCAGCCGGCGCATCTTCCACCAGTACAGGTTCCGGTCAGTTGAAATATATGTCTTTTCATTTTGGAGTTAGCAATCATATCCTCAGGTGATTCAATTATGGACAGATAGCGGGAAATCTCCTCTCCAGTCAAAGAGGATTTGGTGGTAACAATATCCTTATAGTCCGGATGGTGTTGGGCTGCAAAGATCTGAGCGTGCCCCTCCACGGTGCATCTGGTATAGGGGCTGGTGGTCACGTCTTCTACCACCTTACCGAACTTGTGAATATTAGGATGTAACTTTCTCAAGCTCTCCTTGTATTCCTCCGGTGTCTTTAAAGCCATTTCTTTCTCCTTTTTTTAAAATCACTTGTTCTTCTGAATTATTAAGTTCTGACCTGACTGCGGAGTGGGTTTTCTGTTAAAGCTTTTCAAAATGAACTTAAATCCAGTATAATATTTTTTGTGTCCGGAATCAAGGCAAAACAGTTTTTTTGCGAATTCGTAATTCTCCAATTGCTCAGATTAATGGACTCACATTATTTTTAATATACTTTGTTATTTGTAAATTTTTCTTTTTCATGGTGAATTTTCTAAAAACTCCGGGTGCATGGTTAGCTTTTCATTCTGATAAACAAGCGGTTTCAAAATCTATACGTAATAGATATGTTTCAGATTTTGTGAAATTTTTTACCAATTAGAGAAAAGAAGGTTTGCTAAAAGGATTGTTTTTCATATATATGGAAATAATATAAACCCGCGGAGAGGTTAATCAATGGCCGTTAAAAAAGTTGCGATTTGTGGTGCTGGGGTAATGGGCAGGGGAATTGCTCAACTTTTATCCTCCACCGGGACCGAGGTTGTCCTGATCGATCTAACCCAGGAGATAATCACACAGAGTCTGGAGCTTCTATCTGAAGAGATGGATCAGGAGATAGAGAAGTGGGGAATGACTGAGTCTGAAAAAAGGGCGGTACTCTCCAGGATTAAATGGTCCACCAGCCTGAAGGATGTCTGTGATGTTCCCATGGTGATAGAGTGTGTTCCGGAGGAGCACGAGAGGAAGAAAAAAATATTTAAGGAATTAGACAAACTCTGTTATCCGGAAGCCATCCTGGTAACCAATACCTCCACCCTTTCCATAACTGAGCTGGCAGCTTTTACCCGTAGGCCGGATAAGGTCATCGGGATGCACTTTCTGTATCCGGTGGTAAAGATCCCTCTGGTGGAGATAGTGAGAGGGCTTAGAACATCTCAACAGACCTATGATCTGGTGAAAGAGATAGCCCAGGAACAGCTCAACAAAACACCTGTAGCTGTTTACGAATATCCAGGCTATGTGACCACCCGGATCATTGTTCCCCTTTTGAATGAGGCTATGCATGTGTTGATGGAGGGAATCGCTTCTGCTGAGGACATAGACACTGCTATGAAGCTGGGGTATGGTTTCAATATCGGACCTTTGGCTTTGGCTGACTCCATGGGGCTGGATGTGGTTATGAGCTGGATGGAAAATCTACTGGGGGAGCTTTCCGAACATAAATATAATCCCTGTCCCCTCTTGAGAAAGTTGGTCCGGGCCGGACATCTGGGTAAAAAAACGGGTCAGGGCTTTTTCCTCTATGATCAGGAAGGGAATAAAATAGGAGAGAATCCGGAAATCATCCTGAGAAGATATGTTCCCCCTCCGGAAATTTAACTTTTGGAATTGTTATGCGGATTTTGATTTTAAATTGTGGAAGCTCCTCGGTTAAGTATCAACTGATAGATACCAGCGTAAATATAGCATTAGCTAAGGGGATGGTTTCCCGGATCGGAATGAACGATGCCGTTTTGAACCACAAGCCCTTCGATGGTATTGAGGTTAAAATAACAGCTGAGATACTGGATCACATAATGGCCATTGAATATGTGGTACGAGCACTTCTGTCCAGAGAGCACGGTGTGATAAAGGATAAATCTGAGATCACGGCAGTAGGTCACAGGGTAGTTCATGGAGGTGAGGAGTTCGCCGATTCCGCTTTGATTACCTCTGAGATTATGTCTCAGATCAGAAAATGTATCGACTTAGCTCCACTACACAATCCTCACAACATCAAAGGCATAAATGCAGCTCAAAACATATTTCCCGGGGTTCCTCAGGTGGCGGTATTTGACACCGCTTTCCATCAAAAGATGCCTCCCAGCTCATACATTTATGGAATTCCGTACATACTGTACAAAAAATATGGGATAAGAAGATATGGATTTCACGGCACCTCCCACTTTTACGTGGCTCATCGCTCAGCGGAACTTTTACGTAAGGATTTAAAGGATCTCTTAATGATAACCTGTCATCTGGGAAACGGTGCCAGCATGGCTGCCATTAAAGGGGGAAAATCCATAGACACCAGCATGGGGTTCACCCCCCTGGAGGGACTTCTTATGGGCACCAGATCAGGGGATCTGGACCCGGCAGTGATACTCTATATCATGGCTCACGAGGAGCTTACCTTACATGAAGCAAATACCTTACTTAACAAGCATGGGGGCTTGCAGGGAATCTCCGGTGTATCCAGCGACATGAAAGATATACTTGAGGAGTCGCGAAAAGGACATAAGAATGCACAGCTGGCTTTGGATATTTACTGCAACAGAATAAAAAAATATATCGGGGCCTATGCAGCCATTTTGGGAGGAT
>JBARPA010000147.1:0-2560 GCA_049642665.1 Candidatus Zixiibacteriota bacterium | reverse complement strand
TCCTTACCCACCATTAAAAAGATTCTAGACGATGGGGGAAAGGCGATCTTGATGTCCCATCTGGGCAGGCCTAAAGGGAAAAAAGTCCCGGAAATGAGCTTGTTACCAGCTGCTAAGAAACTGGAAGAGCTTCTTGGAAAAAGAGTCAAGTTTGTTAGGGGTTGTGTCGGATCCAGAGTTGAAAAAGCTGTGGATGAATTGATATCAGGTGAATGTATCCTTTTAGAGAATTTGAGGTTTTATATTGAGGAGGAGGAAAACGATCCGGAGTTTGCAAAAAAATTAGCAGGTCTAGGCGAGCTCTACATAAACGATGCTTTTGGTACTGCCCACCGGGCTCATGCTTCCACTGTAGGTATTACCAAATACTTTGAAAAATGTGCTGCCGGGTATCTGATACAGAAGGAACTGAAGTATCTGGGAATGGCTTTATCCGATCCCAAACATCCTTTTGTGGCCATCCTAGGTGGAGCAAAGATATCGGGCAAAATTGATGTGATAAAAAATTTAATGGATAAGGTGGATGTACTTTTGATCGGCGGGGGTATGGCTTTCACATTTCTTAAAGCCATAGGTATGGAAACGGGTAACTCCCTTCTGGAGGAGAACAAACTTGACCTGGCTAAAAAGATATTGATGACCGCAAAGGTGGAGCTGAGCCTCCCTCTGGATGTAGTGGTGGCAAAGGAGCCAAATGCAGAATCTGAATCCAGTATCGTTGATTATGATAAAATCCCCGCTGATGTGAAAGGTCTGGACATCGGCCCCACGACAATTCAGGTTTTCTGTAAGAAGATCGAACTTGCCAGGACCATTGTCTGGAACGGTCCTATGGGAGTGTTTGAGGTAGATAAATTCGCAGAAGGAACAGTAAGTATTGCTCAGGCTATGGCTCAAGCTACTGCAAGAGGTGCTACCACCATAGTTGGCGGTGGGGATACTGCCGCTGCTGTTGCCAAAGCTGGGCTGGATGATAAAATGACCCACATCTCCACTGGTGGCGGAGCTTCGCTTGAGTTTCTGGAAGGCAAAACTCTTCCGGGTGTGGCAGCTTTGACCGATAAAAAAGAGTAGAGAGTTTAGAGTTAAGAGTATAGAATAAAAGAGATTGGAGATGGATTATGAGAATACCTATTATTGCCGGTAATTGGAAGATGTATAAAACAGATAACGAAGCTTATGAGCTGGTTTCCTCTTTAAAAGATAGATTAAAGGGAGTGGATTCTGTAAAAGTGGTTTTATGCCCGCCTTTTACTGCCTTAAGCTCTGTCAAAAAAGGTATTGAGGGTTCAAATTTACTTTTAGGCGCACAGAATATGCACTGGGAAGATGAGGGAGCCTTTACCGGAGAGATATCTCCCCGGATGCTTTTGAGTTTAGGATGCAGTTTTGTTATACTGGGCCACTCCGAGAGAAGAATGTATTTTGGCGAGACAAATGAGATAATAAACAAAAAGTTGAAAAAGGCTCTGGAAGCTGGACTTAATCCCATAGTTTGTGTTGGCGAGAGATTAGAGGAGCGGGAAGCCGGGAAAACAGATAAGGTGGTGGAGGATCACATAAGGGGAGCCTTTAAAGAATTAAGCCCGGAGCAAGCAAAAAAGGCAGTTATCGCCTATGAGCCGGTCTGGGCCATAGGGACCGGAAAAACAGCTTCTCCCAAACAAGCCAATGATGTTCATCGTTTCATAAGGGAGAAGTTACGGGACTTATATTCTGATGAAATTGCTGAAAACAAGATCATTCTTTATGGAGGTTCAGTGAAGCCGGAGAACTCAAAGGATCTTTTAAACCAGACTGATATTGATGGAGCTCTGGTAGGAGGGGCAAGTTTAAAACCCGATTCATTCGAGAAGATAGTAAGATCAGCGATAATTTAAAAGGAGGATTATTTGTATAGTTTAGTGCTGGCTATTCACATTCTGGTGTGCATCGCCCTGATGATCACCATTCTGCTTCAATCCAGTAAGGGAGAGGGTCTGGCCGGAGCTTTCGGTGGTTCCGGGATAACCGGTGCGGTTTTCGGTGGAAGAGGTGCAGCTACCTTTCTTTCAAAAGCCACGGCTGTTTTGGGTACTTCATTCTTCGTCATCAGCCTGGGCTTGACTTTCTTGACCCCGGGTCAACGAGCCACACAGACGGAGGGTACTGTTCAGGAGGAAGCACAAAGAGATATGGAAAGAGGCTCGCCGCCTGCAACGGCTATACCCACACCCACCCAAACCGGAGAGCAGGGTGAAGTTAAGCTCCCGCCAGTGCCTGAACAGGAGCAGCAAACCGACAAAGCAAAACTACCTCCTGTTCCGGAAGAGGGACAGGATAAAGAATAAAAATTTTGCTGCGGAAGTGGTGGAACAGGTAGACACACCATCTTGAGGGGGTGGCGGCGAGAGCCGTGGGGGTTCAAATCCCCCCTTCCGCATTAATTCAGTTGTTAGTAATTGGTTGTTAGTTGTTGGAGCAGGTTTTTGGCCTGCTTTTCTTATTTCTAATAAATCCTGGGATTTCAATAAAATTATCCCTCCAAATTTAAACACTTTCTTCAAATAGTATTAAAAGA
>JBARPA010000146.1:0-8221 GCA_049642665.1 Candidatus Zixiibacteriota bacterium | reverse complement strand
CCACTGCACAGGATGGATCGGTGCTGACCGACAGTCCCTGGTATCTATTAACCTTGAAGTTTCCGCCTTGGGGAGTGCCACCGAAATCGATTCTCTGGCCATAGATATTTTGCCCATCCCTGCTATCCTGCCACACAACCACCGATGCCCCGGTCGAAGACAATCCAACATCTGGAGATTTCTGAGGCAAAAGCTGGGAATTATCATTTACCTTAAATTCACCAAAGGCCACATCGCCATTTTGCATGAACTTTTTAACATAGATATCCGAGCCATCCTTCAGACTCCCTCCTCTTTGATCCTCCCAGACAACCAACATCTTCCCGCTTTGATCTGTAGCTACCCTGGGCAATCTTTGCATAGCTCCATTTTGATCGTCGTTTACCTTGATAACGGGTCCCTTGGCAATGTCACCCGGTCCCACCCTCTGAGCATAAACATCAAAATCATAATCCTGGGCATACCTCCAGGATACCACGTAATTCCCGGATTCATTTATAGAGATGGAGGTTTTTTCCGCCTCCGGAATGGAATCGTATATCACAATATTAGGCCCTAAATTATTACCATCGGTGTCATATCTCTGCATATAGACAGCCGGTAGATCTTTTCTGTAATCAGCCCAGGCTATGATGAATTTGCCGCTGCTGTCAGCTCCGATATCCGGATCTATCTGAAGATCCACTCCCGTGTTGACCTTCTGATCTCCGGTTTTTGCCGTTCCATCCCAGGAGAAGAGTCGGGCATAGATATCCTCGTTCACATTTCGCAAATCTATCCAGGTAATCATAAAATCCTTGTCCTTGCCCAGGGTGACTTTAGGTTGATACTGAACCTCGGTGCCCGCATCCGTATTGGCGATTATATCCGTGCCTATTGGATTTCCGCTTGCATCATATCGTTTAAAATATATATCCTTGTCTTCATCCCGGTAATCGTTCCAGACAACGACGAACGCACCACTGGTATCCACAGCCACCGAGGGCAATTCAGGCAGAACTGAAGCTCCATCATTCACCTTAAAGCTTGACCCTGTAGGACTACCTGCTGAATCGAATCTTCTGGCATAGATGTTGAGACCTCCATTAATACCCTGCCAGGCTACCACAAATCCTCCATCCGGGAAAGCTGCCAGATCCGGTTTTAGATCCGGGGTGGATATCTGATTATCGTTGACTGTTATTCGGGAACCATTTGTGGTAAGATTCGGATTGAATCTCTGAGCATAGATGTTCCCTTCCCCATCTTCCACCCATATCACTATAAAGCTTGAGTCTCCCCATCTTGCCACATCCGGGTATAGCTGATCTGAAAACTCGCTTTCCTGTGGTATCTGGAAGTTAGTCCCGATTGTCACTCCCGAGGAATCCAGTTTCTGTGCGTGGACATCCCAGTCACCATTACGCTCATCCTGCCACACCAGCACAAAACTCCCATCTTTGAAAACTGCAACAGAAGGTGATGTCTGATTAAAAGTGCTGGGATAATTTTCCTGGTTAACTTGAAAATCCGATACATCCAGAAATACCTTGTTCCATTGAAATTGACCTGCGCTCTGAAAATTTTCTGCCCAAATGGAAACGCTTGAGCCCAAGAAAACCAACAAAACAAAACCCGCTAAGCTCCTTGAAAGTTTTCTTTGCATATTCTTCACCTCTTTTTGTTTCTCTTCGTCATTGTTTTGTAGAAGCTTAAGACAATCAACACAAGCAGCTTCCTTAGTGTCATTAACTTATATAATAAATATTCATTTTATGTGCTTCCACAACTAATTTTATTCTTTTTTATTCACATCAACCACTCTACTTAATTCCTTTAATCTCCTTCATTAAATCCTTGGAAATGGTTATCTTTCTGATCTCAGATGAAACCCGAGAGGGCGAGATAAATCCATCGGGGGTTATAATCTTTTTGCAATACAAAAGTGGAATCTCCTCAAAGTACGGATTCTCTATTTTGACATTTTTCGATCTCTTTGAAAATATCTCTTTGGGATCTGCATGGTGTTCAGTGGTTTTACTCCATTTTTCTGAGATGAATTTAGTCCTTTCGCTGGCCACATAAAAAGGAACCCCAAGTTCTTTGGCCATAAGGGACAATCCATAGGTTCCCACCTTATTCACAAAGCTTCTCTCCGAGACAGAGTCCGCTCCCACTAAAACCAGATCGACTTCTTTAAGGTAAAGGCTTAAGGCAGCATCTATCACCAGGGTAACCGGAATTCCCATTTTCCCCAAACTTAAGGCCAGGTTTTTTCCCTCGAACACAGGTCTTGATTCGGAGAGCACCACCTTAAATCTTTTTCTTTTTTCTTTGGCCTTTTTGAGGATGGAAAATACCCCTTCTGAAAAGCTGTAAGTT
Organism: Candidatus Zixiibacteriota bacterium; assembly: GCA_049642665.1. GTDB lineage: Bacteria > Zixibacteria > MSB-5A5 > MSB-5A5 > SM23-73-2 > CAYURP01. Next base: position 5,860 of record JBARPA010000146.1, on the reverse strand, counting down.
ATCACGGTGCATCCGTTGAAGATCAAGGTCTGCCCTATTTGGGTTATACCCTCCAGGGATTTCAATGAGTTACTATGAAAATCCTCTACTTTTTTCCTAACCTGATAGTTTAGCTCCTCTAAAGTGAGTTTATTTTTTTTCTTTTCAACTATCAAAAGAATGGAGTTAACCAGGTTGAAGATGGGAATCATATCCGGCTGGGCAGAGATTAATTCTTTTCCCACCTCTAAAAGGGATTGATAATACCTGGATATGGTTTTAGCTTTGATCTCTTGGGTAAAAAGAGAAATCGTATTGGCTGCTTTTCTGGAAAGAAGGGAAGCCCCGGATAGGTTATCCTCTTTTATTGCCCGGATCAGGTCTTGGTATCCCCGGTTTTTGCGGGACATAATACTTTCCCGGTATTTTTAAAATGGAGTTTTGCGAATCTTGCCAGGTTTTCCTTTCCCTTTTCCTGGACTAATTTTTTTGCTACATCATCTACGTAGCTTGATGCACCCTTGGCTAACTCAAGCCCGGCTTTCTCTGAGAGTTGTTCCAGTCTTCGAAGAAATTCAGCCCGGGCAACAATTGAAGCGGAAGCCACTGCCAGATCCCTTTCACCCCGGACAATCTGCATCAAATTGATCTTTTTTCCCTTCTCCATCAAAGCATTTTTTATATATCTTTCATCCCCGAATTGATCTGAGATCACTTTAAGACAATCTACCTGCATCAGGATATTCTCTATAACCCGAGCATGCCCCCAGGCCAGAATTCGGTTGAGGTTTTTCATTCTCTCGTAAAGGAGATTATACTTCTCCGGACCGATCACTACCACCGAGTAAAGACAGTGGGTACGGATCTGGTAATCCAGCCTTCTAATCACATTATCCGATATTTTTTTGCTGTCCCTTATTCCCAGATACCTCATCTTGTGCCAGCTTTTCTGATCCAGGTATACTCCGGCAATAACCAGAGGTCCGAAGTAATCCCCTTTTCCGGATTCATCCGTGCCAATCCAGTTGGTATCAGTTCTTGATTCGCTTTTTTTAACCCTTCTTTTTTTATTCTCCATCTCTTCCAAATTTTAAAGCTGATCAGTTATAATTACGCTCTCTCCAAGTATTCGCCGGTGCGGGTATCAACCTTCACCAGCTCGCCTTCCTTGATAAATAAAGGAACTTTTATGTTAAGACCCGTCTCCAGGGTAGCGCTTTTCATTATATTGGTAACCGAGTCCCCTTTGACTGCAGGTTCAGTGGATATGATCTTCAACACCGCTGAAGTGGGAAGGTCAACGTTTAAGGGATTACCCTCAAAGAAAAGGATTTTATATTCATCGTTTTCCTTTAGATACCATCTGGAATCCCCCAGCTGCTCATCGGTTAAGGTGATCTGCTCATACGTTTTTGAATCCATGAAGACATAATCCTTGTCCGAGGAATAAAGGTATTGCATGAGCTTATTTTCGAAATCAGGCTCCTCAAAAGTCTCACCGGCAGAGAAGGTTTTTTCCAAGACAGCTCCGGTCTTCAGGTTTTTCAGTTTGGTTCGCACAAAAGCTCGTCTCTGAGCGGTGCGAGCATGTTGGAAATCTACGATGAAATATGGCTCACCATCGATTTTAACCCTCAATCCTTTGCGAAAATCTGTTGTTGATAACATTACCTCCTCCCAAGATATTCAAAGTCAACTCCTCACACATTTCAACTTAATATAATAAAATCAACCAAAAATGCAACAGGTAGTAAAGAAAATTTGATCCATAAAGATATCTCACCGGAGCAAAGAATGCTTTTCAAGATCCGATTAAGTAGTATACATACGGATTCAAAGACCGGTAATCGATATAAAAACCGGGTAGTAAAATTTAACTATAATGTTTTTGAGTCAACTTACTTATCCAGTGATGAAATCTCTAAAATATATCTTCTCGATTTGTCCTTATCCGAACCTTCCGAGGATTTTGTGATCCGGATATATCCGTATTCTCAAATCAGTAGGACCATTGCTAATACTTTATAATATAAAGAATTGGCAATTAGAACTCGCCGTAAAACATCAAATTTAAAAAGCTATTAAAGAAAGGGTGAAAAAAATCCGAAAAATTAAAATGGTGGAGGCAGGGAAAATAATAGACCCTGCTCACAAGTGAAACTTAATCTATGCGAGTTTATTTAGGGTTCTTAAGGTGTTAGAAAGGGTGGAGAAATGCTGGATTTAATTGTTCTGGAGGAATTAAGAAGAAAAAAGAAAATTCCTAAAGAATGGCTTCTAAAGGATAGGAAAAAGGAGTTTGTTATAAACGATTCAAGGAAAAAAGAGAAAAAAGCCTCTTAGAGAAAAAAACTGAACTCCCAAATTTCTCTTCTTATACGAGAGGTCCGATAAGAAAGCTGCTAAAAAAAACCCAGCCCTAAAAAGAGTTGGGTTTTAAATAGAGAAAAGACAATATCAGTTAAGCGCAGGGTTCCGGCCCGGATCTGAAAAGATAATTTATCAGATAAACCACATCAGAAACCTCGCACTCTCCATCACAATTACTGTCCCCGGATTCAACTGGAGCAGGTTCTGGTCCGGACTTAAATATATAGTTGACCAGGTAAACTGCATCCTGAATCTGTACCTCTCCATTGCCATCAGCATCGCCGGCCAAATATTTCTGAACGCCCACAATGGCAAAATCGTCAATGCTCCATCCGCCCAGATGCAATCCTACATCAGTTTTTATTTCAAATCTTACCTGAACAGATTCTGCAGAGTCAGCATATGCTGAGATATCCAGATCATGGTGTGTCCACTTGAAATCTATGTGATCCCAATCATAATCATTTACCCAGACCAAATTGTCGTTGACATAGATGGCTGCTGAATCATACAAGGATTTTTCCACAGCCAGCCAGCGGTAAAGCCAGAGCCTGGTCTTCTCAAATCTCTGGCAGTTGATTACAGGTGAAATCAGATAGTTGTGAGCATCGCCGGGGTAGTTATCATTCAGATCATTGCCCCATACCTTACTCCCGGAATAAGCATAAGTGGGATCAGTCCTGCTTCCAACTTGCGGGGCTCCGTGTTCCCAATCATCCTCTAAAATGTAATAATCGTGAGTCCAGCCATTATCATCCCCCTCCATATCATCAGCAAATGCTGTATCAAAATTCCCCACAAAAAGATAAAAACCGGCATTAAAACTCCCCTGAGCACAGCTAATGGCCAGATCGAAATCGACTCTCTCCGCATTGGCCACTGTGGAATCGATTTCAAATGAGAAATGCGGAGAACTGGAGGTGACTACTTGATGTAGAGATATATCAGAAAAAGTAACAACTGAATCGATGAGGTTAATTCCCGGATAGGTAGTGCGTAAGGTAGCTTGTACTCCTGTTGCTGTGTCGACCTGAACATTCTTAAGGTCTACTGATACGGTTACCGTTTCCGCAGGATCAAAACAACCATTACCATTTCCACCCGTTTCCCAGGCACTCTTATCCTCATACACCAGCTCCACTGGGTCAGGAGGATAAAGGGGCAGAACTGTGCTTCGTCCTATGCCGCAGTTGCCCCACTTGATTTTGAAATAGCCTCCCAGTGAACCCCAACCCGGACCCCAGCTATTCTTACATATCCAGGCACCTTCTCCATCGCACTCACTGTCGTCCCAACCGACAATAACTATGCAATGTCCGCCGGCATAGCCACCAGAGGCCCATTGGTAGCATCCACTATCGTAAGAGAAGAAATCATCGTAAACGCTAAAGCAACTATGTACCGGGCCCTGGAGAAGCGCAGTCTTAATAGCGTTCACGCTGGTATCCACATAAGCCCAGTCTTTTAGTTTCACCACCACATCACATTCTTCCTGAGTACAGGGAATATAGTCTTTAGCCTGATAGGGCATGCAGGATTCAGAAACTGCACCATATCGTTTGAATAGCTCATAAACCGGCTCAGCCCAGCCACCGTCACATCCCGCCTCATAGATATTACAGGATAGTACCTGCTGCTCCGAAAGATCATACTCTATGCCATCATGCTTTTTAACGTTCGCCTCAAAAGCACCCGTTGCGGAGAAATCCCAGCATGAACCACATCCACCCTGATTCTTCACCGGCGTAACTATGCCTGAATCACGCCAGTCAAAATAAGATGGAAATAGAAGGTCCAGCCCGGCTGTCAGTTTGGGCTGTTGCTCCAACCATATCTCATAATCCTTTGGAGGGTTGTGGCCCAAAAGTTTTCTGGCCTCCTCCAGGGGAAGCTCTGACACCCAATTCCTGCCAGCTTTCCAGCAATATCCCTTCTGATCGATTTGCTTCTGTATTTCGGCTATCCTCTGGTCCACCACATCGGCCCAGGTGGAGTTTAAAACAAAAATGGAGGAAAAACCCAAAAGCAGGAGTAATGCCAATAAAACCCTTAAATTTTTGAAGATCGAATTATGCATCTTAAACTCCTTCAGCCTCCCTACGGGTTAACTTCTCAACTCTCAGCAAAAAGGGCATCTTAACAACTGGATGCCCTTAGTTATAAAATACGATTTTCCCCTAATATGTCAAGACATAATTCAACTTAAAACTCTTGAAAATAACCTTAATATAAATAATTGCATCTTACATATCCAATATCGGCATTGTGATCTTCTTTGTTTTTAATGACTTAGAAGCAAGAATAAAGTTAAAGGTCTATTTTTTCCTTTTCTTTACACTATAAAAATTTACATAGTGAAACTAACACGTATAAATCATCTATTTTAAAAAAAGAAAAATCCTCAGGCTTTATAGCCTAAGGATCGTAAAGCGAATATAATCAATATTTAAAATGCTTATTAAAGCTTATCCTTCAATCTCTCCAGTTCCTTCTTAAGATCCATAAGCTCCTCCTTGAGCTCTTTCAACTCTTCACGAAGCCCCTTTTCCTTTGACTCTTCGAGTTGATATTTTTTTATAAAAGGTTCCATGTATGGAGGCGAAGGAATCGTGACAAGTTTATCATCGAAGTTTTTAAAAAAATGTGAAAACTGGCTTTCATCCTCTCCAACTTCCACGGTGAAGGCTTTTTTTGACCCCTTTCTCAAAACCTCGATTTTGACTTCATCTCCCTCTTCCTTATCAGCTAAGAACTCTGAGACATCTCCCTTCTCTTCAATTGCTTCGCCATCCATTTCTATAATCACGTCTCCAGCTCTCAAGCCAGCCTCATAGCCAGGGCCATCCTCATCCACTTCAGCTATTAATGCACCTTCTCCACCTTTCACACCGAAATATTCGCCCAGCTGATCGTTCAGATCCCAGATAGTAACACCAATCTTTCCTAATGTGGACTCGCCAAAACCAAAGATCCTGAATTCTCCCTTCTTGTCTTTGGGCTTTTTAACAGACAACTTGTAAATGTCTTTTTTCTTGGTTTTGCCTATTTTTACTTCAAGTGTTCTCTTGTCATCATCACGGATTACCATGATATTTACGACGTCATCGGGTTTGGTCTCCCTGACCAGTTTTGTGAACTGTTCGGTGTCCACAATCCGTTCGTTATTGAACTCAATGACTATATCTCCCCGTTCAAGTCCTGCTTTATCTGCCGGGCTGTCATCTATGACGTCATTCACCAGGACACCTTTCAGCGACTTCAGATCCATAGCCTCCATCAATTCAGTGTTGATATCCTGAATATAAACACCCAGCCACCCCTGAGAGGCACCCTCGGCTTTAGCTGCCAGAAAAGAGAAAGAGAAAAAGGAGAGCATAAAAAGAGTCAGAATCCCCAAAATCAAACTTTTCTTAAACATCTTTTAACTCCTTTTTTTTAAGTTGTCTTTTTCAAAAATTGTTACAATCAGATTTCAAAAAAGTTCCGGATTTTTTAATAAGGTCCCTTACCC
>JBARPA010000145.1:0-1599 GCA_049642665.1 Candidatus Zixiibacteriota bacterium | reverse complement strand
ACCACAACACAGTGAATAATGTGAAGGGTGCGTCATTTCAATCGGCAGGTCTCATGTTCTGGGGCGCCAGCGGAACCATGTTCCAGAATACGGTCAGCAATTCATCCATTGGTACTATGTTCCATATCTCCTCGGATGGGTATCTGGACTCAAACTATGCTACTACCTGTGAGGTTGGCTTTGCAGTTAACAGCAATGACCAACCAACTACGATCTCGGGCAACACCGTTACCAATTCAGGTCAGGGTATCCAAACTATTAGCATAGATGATTTAATAACCATCTCGGATAACAACATAGCCAACTGTACAACCGGTATAGTGTTGTATGGTGGAGGGGGTGGACTAAACGATGTGGTGGATAATCTGGTGGAGGGTCCAGGGGTATTACGAGCCACTGGTCTTTATGCCTCCACCGACATCAGCCCCTGGGGAATGGGAGACCTTACAGCTACTCTCAGGAAAAACACCATCAAAGACAATTTCTTAGGGATAATCTTTAGCGAACCTGATACTAACAGAACTAAACTGGTTACTACGACTATCAGCGGTTCTTCTGACGATATTAACTTCATATACAACAACAGCAGCTTTGAGGTTCTGATGGAATACTGCGACGATGATATTAACGCTCAATATAACTACTGGGGCAAATCCCGGACGGATGAAGTTGAGGAGGAAATCTATCACAAGGTGGATCAAGCTGACCTGGGATTAGTTACCTTCTCCCATCCCATCTTGCACGGAGACGTTAACCTGGATGGTGAAGTTAGCATTGCAGATGTGGTTTACCTGATCAATTACCTTTTCAGAAGCGGACCGGCTCCATCTGTACCGATAGTTGCTGACATTAATGGAGATGGGGAAATAAATGTTGAGGACGCAGTATATTTGACAAACTACTTGTTTAAGAGTGGACCTCCACCGATTCCTCCTCCCTACATCGGATCGTCAGATGTACTCCAGACTCCGAAAGATATGATAAGACCTGATCCCGTTTATTCAACACTGAGATAACCGTAGGGTACCCAAAAAAAGCCCCCTTGAACAAAGGGGGCTTTTTTATTGCATAGATAGAACTCTTTTTAAATATTGACATTTAGTCTTTATCACGTAATTTAATAATAGAGGGAAAAAATGTCTGAATTTGAGCTGGTATCAAACTACAAACCCACCGGGGATCAGCCCCAGGCCATAAAGGAGCTCTCCCGGAGTGTCAAAAAGGGTGATAAATTCCAGACCCTCCTGGGCGTTACCGGTTCAGGTAAAACCTTTACCATGGCTAATGTGATCGCCAACTCCGGTAAGCCTGTCTTGGTTATCTCTCATAATAAAACCCTGGCAGCCCAGCTCTACGGCGAGCTGAAAAGTTTTTTCCCTTATAATGCGGTTGAGTTTTTCATCAGCTACTATGATTACTACCAGCCCGAGGCCTATGTACCCGTATCCGATACCTACATTGAAAAGGACACCTCGATCAATGATGATATTGATAGATTGAGACTGAGAGCCACCTCCTCACTTCTGGAAAGAAATGACGTGATCATCGTAGCTTCGGTCTCCTGCATCTACGGAATAGGTTCGCCTTCCGAGTGGGAGG
>JBARPA010000144.1:0-12175 GCA_049642665.1 Candidatus Zixiibacteriota bacterium | reverse complement strand
GAATTGACCCGGGGGGATAAAGTCCCTGTGTAATCCGATTCAAAAATAGAAGATCAGGATCGGAGACCAGCTTTCCCCATTCCTTTTGGGTGATAATTCCGGTGAAAATGTTGGAATCAAATCCCGGCTTGCTCAACAGGGCTAAAACCTCACCATTTTGGGGGTCCACGACTATTAAAGCCCCGGATCTGTAGGGATGAAAACAAGATTCCGCGAAGGCTTGCAGGTCCAGATCAATGGTTAGCTCAAGATTTAAGCCGGGAACTGGCATTATCGGCTTTTTATCCTCCAGCTCACCTATCAGTTTGCCGGTAGCGCTTACCTCCATGTAGCGGGTTCCCTTCTGTCCTTTGAGGAAATCCTCATACTGAGTCTCCAACCCCTCCTTACCCACCAGATCTCCCAGTCTGTTCCCCTGATACTCAGTTTTTTTCAATTCCTCCAGCGAGATCTCATTGACATATCCCAAAAGATGACCGCTCCAGCTGGATTCCGGGTATTTTCTATTAAGCTCTACCTGATGAAATACGCCTGGCAGCTCCTCGTTTCTTTCCTCCACCACACACAGGGTGGGAAAATCCACATATCGAGCCACCCGGATGGGCTGATAAGTATAGGAGCAGCTTTTCTTCACCTTCTCCATGGGGTCAGTTCCATCAACTCCGGCGAACAAACTTAATTGGTTAATGGTCTTCTCCAGATTTTCTACCTCTCCCGGCATAATTAAAAGAGTATAGGAGGGAAAATTCGAAACCAGAATCCGACCGGCTCTATCGGAAATTAAACCCCGGGGGGCAATTAATGAAACCGGCCTTATGCAGTTCTTCTCGGATACCTTTTTATAATAGGCGGTTTTAACTACCTGGAGATAATACAACCTGAGGACAAAAACAAACAAAACTATGAAAAGAAGATAAAAAATGATTTTACTTCTTTTGTCTTTATTCTGCTTTAAAAGCTCCATTTTTGAAAGCTATCCTTAATTTGAAACGTTGGCTGATAAAAAACACCAGCATCCCTACCCCGGAAGTATAGATACCCGATAAAATCGATGGAAAAAAGATTATTCCCAATGTTGCGGAAAGATCAAATCCCGACCGGATCAGATAATAGATTAAATCATTGGCAATCAGGGCCAAGAAAATGATCAGTCCCTTGAAATAAATCGGCTCCAGAAAAAGATTGTCCTTGAAATTCCCGGTTAGATAGCCCAGGATGGTTTTGATTAGAGTATTTAAACCTAAAAAACTTGGATTCAATACGTCAACCAAAAGCCCGATCAAAAACCCATGAACTATACCTTCCCTGGTGCCCCGGGTTAAACCCACATACACCACTAAAAAAAGAGGGAAATCCAGTTTTATGTTTGCCACCCGCAGAGGCTCGGAGAAAAAGCTTAAAAAGATCACCACTGCAAAAAGGATTAAAGCTCCTCTTATGATTCTTGAATAATCAACATTATTCCAGAACAAAGATCACCTCATTAGGTTTTTAACTCACTTTTTGGTCACCTCTATAACGAAAAGCTCCTCCAGGCAATTGAAATCTGCGTACGGTTGAACCTGGATCCATTTAAAAATTGAGGATTTATTATCCTCGGTTTTCACCACTGTTCCGATTCTCAAAGCCTGGGGGAAAACGCCTCCCAGACCTGAGGAGATAATCTCATCCCCGTACCTTACATCCGCACCGGAGGGTACGTTCTCCAGCCCCAAGTTCTTTCCCTTCTGTTGTTTCACTATCCCATGGACTCTGCTCCGTTTGACCAGAGCAGCTATCCGACAATTAGGATCCGAGAGCAGTTCCACCAGTGAATTTTTTGGATAAACTTCTGTTACCTTACCCACCAGCCCGTGCATATTTATAACCGGCAGATACTTTTTCACACCGTCATCCTTGCCCACGCTAATCAAAACGGAATTACTTTTACGGTTAGGTTCCAGTGCCACTACCTCACCCGGGATTACATTATAATCCACCTGGGACTTGAAATCCAGAAGGGCTCGCAACCTTTCGTTTTCCAGACCCTCCTCTTCCAATCTTAGGTTTTCCAGAATCAACCTGACGTTTTCCTTTTGCAGTTTCTTATTTTCCTCATAGACATTAGAGAGCTGCTTGATTTTTTGACTGAATTTGAAAAAGGGCGAATAGGTGTATTGAAGAATGGTCTGGGAGATGAAAAGCTTTTCTCTCTGGGGCAGGATTAAAAGCACAAAAGAAAAGAATAAGAAAATCCCCAGGTGCTGAAACTTTTTAGATCTTAAACTTTGAAGCGAAAACCAGCTCATAATCTCAATTTGATTATTTTCTGAAACTCAAGCACTAACTGACGTACGCTTTGCTTTATCATTGAAATTCTAAGCATGCACATCCCTTAAATAATTTATCTTCCCGGGTCAGGCTTTCCCCTGACTCATCTTCTCTCTATTCAACCGAATCCAGCATCTCCAGAAGTTCTTTAGGACTTTTTATCTCCAGCAGTTTCTCTCTGTTTCCCTCGGATTTCATGATATATGATAATCTGGCCATAACATTAAGATGGGCTCCGATGGCATCCTCGGGAGCAGCGATCAAAAAGAAAAGATGGACCGGCCTTTTATCCATGGCATCGAAATCAATTCCCTGCTTGGATTTGCCAAAGGCGATCACAATTCCCCGAACCGATCTGGTCTTGGCATGAGGAAAGGATACTCCATATCCAACTCCAGTGGTCACCAGCTTCTCCCTTTCCAGAACATCCTTGAGAAGCATATCTTTATCTTTCACCAGCTTAGACTTGGCGGCCAGAGTAACCAGCTCCTCGATCACCTTCTCTTTGGTCTTGGCTGAAAGCTCAAAAGAAATCAAACCCTCATCGCAAAATTTGGAAAGCTTCATCTTGGTTTACCTCCATTTTTTTATCTGAGTCAGGTATTCTTAAACAAAACTATTCTTTGATACCGAAATAATAAAGTAATCTCATCCATATTTTTTGTGGAATTCAGAATTAGAAGTAGTCGGTGGGCTGTCATCGTAAAGTACCCTCCTCCAAATACTCACCCATTTTTCTGAACTTCTCCAGTCTTCTTTGTATAAGCTCCTCAGGAGTCAAAACCTCCAGTTCGGAAAGCGCCAGAAGGATCTCCTGCTTTAGAATTGTAGCCATCTCAGAATAGTTACGATGAGCCCCGCCCAAGGGTTCGGGGATTATTTTATCTATCACTCTGAGTTTCAAAAGATCCATAGCGGTAAGCTTTAAGGCTTCTGCAGCCTGAGGTGCTTTAGCGCTATCCCTCCACAAAATGGCAGCGCAACCCTCCGGTGAGATAACCGAATACCAGGCATTCTCCAGCATCAGTATTCTATCTCCCACTCCAATGCCCAAGGCGCCACCGCTGGCTCCCTCCCCGATAATATTGATGATTATGGGCACCGGCAAAGAGGACATCTCCCTTAGGTTTCTGGCTATGGCCTCAGCTTGGCCCCTTTCCTCCGCCCCTATGCCGGGGTATGCTCCGGGCGTATCAACCAGAATAATTATAGGCTTTTTGAATTTAGCAGCCAGTCTCATCAACCTGAGTGCCTTCCTGTAACCCTCGGGATGCATCATTCCGAAATTCCTCCAAAGCTTCTGTTTGGTATCCCGGCCTTTTTGTTGACCAATTATCATGACCGGCTTTTCATCTATCTTAGCAAACCCACTCACCACTGCTTTATCATCTCTGAAATTTCGGTCACCGTGGAGCTCCAGAAAATCTTTGGTCAAAAGGGTTATATAATCAAGGGAGTGAGGTCTTAATGGATGCCTGGCCAACTGAACTCTTTGCCAGGGAGTGAGATTAGAATATATGTCGTTTTGAAGTCTTTTTAGTTTCTTTTCTAAAACCTCTATTTCCTCGGTGAAATCCACCTTTTCCTCGGAAGCGAAATCCCTCATATCCCGTATCTTCCTCTCCAGCTCAACAATGGGGCGTTCGAAATCTAAGAATTGTCCATTCATAAGCTTAACTTCTTTTCTCCCTACGGTAAATTATAAAACTAAAACTGACAAAAATCAAGCGAACTAAGATCCCTAAAAAGATAATTAACTTCACCAATATGTTAGGATTAAAATGCTTTTTTGCGAAAATCCACATGCTCTTGTGATGTTGAAGTTTGGATTTAAGCCTGTCCTGGGAGGTGCTCTGTCCTACCCTATGAATAAAGGTAACTTCAGGGAAATAGAATACCTTCCATCCAGCCTGATGCGCTCGATAACACAAATCCACATCCTCAACGTAGATAAAGTAATCCTCATCCAGATGGCCAATCTCATCCAGCATTTTTTTTCGGGCTAAAAGGCACGATCCGGAGATCCAGTCCACCTCCTGAACCCGGGAATGATCCATATCCTTTAAAAGATACCGCCGGGAAAGCGGATTTCTTGGGAAAAAGCGTCCCAATAAGGATTGGGAAGAGGAAATTGAGGTTAGAAATGAAGGAAAACGCCTGCAGGAGTATAAAAGATCGCCACGGGTGTCAACCATTTTAGGACCGCAAATTCCAACCTCCGGATTTGAATCCATGAATTCGATCATTGAGCCGAAACCCATTTGGGGGAAAATGGTATCCGGATTTAAAAGTAGTATATACTCCCCGGAACTCTCTCTGATCCCCTGATTAGAAGCAGAGGAAAACCCTTTGTTCTGGTGATTCTCTATTAACCTGACCTCAGGGAAATTTTTCCTCAAAAGCTCAACTGACCCATCCTTTGAGTTATTATCGATCACGATTATCTCATTAACCATGTTATCTTTTGAACTGAATACGGAATTTAAACATTCCTTTAAAATATCTCTCACCCGGTAATTCACTATGATAATAGATAGTTTTTTCTCCATTTCTCATAATCTGTTGAATAGGCTGAGAATTCTCAATTTCCACACCCTCCAGATGGCTTCCCGCACTATCTTTTTGGACATTTTGGATTGCCCCTCTCTCCGATCCTCAAACACGATGGGAATCTCCTTGATCTTAAATCCTTTTTTCCAGGCTCTGAAACTCATCTCAATCTGAAAGGAATAACCCTCGGATTGAACCTTGTCCAGATCGATCCTTTCCAAAACCTCTCTTCTGAAACATTTGAATCCCCCGGTGGCATCTTTTACCGGTAGCCCGGTTACCCAGCGGGTGTAGACATTGGCATAATAGGACAAAAGGAGCCGGGACATGGGCCAGTTGATAACATTTACTCCGGATATATATCTTGAGCCCAAAACCAGATCCACCTCTTTTATGGTCTTCAGGAAGTGGGGGATATATTTGGGATCATGGGAGAAATCCGCATCCATCTCAAAGATGTGATGGTAACCATTCTCCAGAGCATATTTGAACCCGGTCTTATAAGCCGTTCCCAATCCAGCTTTCTTATCCCGGTGAAGGACTTTTATCCGGGAGTTTTCTTTTGCCATCTCATCAGCAATCTTGCCCGTTCCGTCCGGGGAGTTGTCATCCACAATCAACACATCGATGGACGGATCCTTTTCTAAAATCATCGGGATGATTTCTCCGATATTCTCCTTCTCGTTGTAGGTGGGTATAATGACTAATGCTTTTTTCATTTGTTCTCCAAATTCCTTCTGTGAAAAGGTTTTTTCACAAAGCTAAGAATCAATACAAAAAATACGAAAAGGATACTTATGCCACTAACATTTTTCGCAAGTCCATAGATTGGTGAATCGAAAACGAACCTTACCTGATGTTCGCCTTCGCTTAAAAGGATAGCCCTGAAGGTATAGTTGGCCCGGTGGATTTCGGTCTCTTCCCCGTCCACAAAGGCTTTCCAGGCAGGATAGAAGTTCTCGCTTAAAACCAAAAAGCCGGGATGTGACAATTTTACCTTAATAGTAATATTATTTATGTTATCATCAACGATTTCAGCTGATCCCGAAACTTCAATTGTGTCAGCAGAGGAAAGATTAAGCTGGGGGGGCTTTTCCAAAATGATTTTGTTCTTATGGTCAAATTCTTGATCGTTAAGTCTTTCTAATATTTTCTCCTTATCCTGGATCACCTCATATTCAAAGGCAATTCTGGCCCGAGGAAGATTTTGGGTATTCTGAAACACGAAAAGCCCACCACTTTGATATGCCTTCTGAAATTTGGGGTGGGAGAAATCAGATCCGGAGAGAAGATATTTCACATTCAAAAGATCCAGCTTGGGGCCGAATAAAAATTGGCTGTAGCGGTTATAAAACTCCTTCTGGGAGGTAGCTTTTTCCCGGTATTCCCTTTCGGTAAACTCATCATATCTTTTCAGCTGGTTTCCGTGATATCCAAAGACCTGGGGAATATCATACAATGCCAAAAAGTTTTGGCCCCTCAAAGTCCCTGGCAAGACCATAGCCCGAAATCGATCCTGATCTTTTTTCAAAAAATCCACCACCGGATTTTTTCTGAAGTAGTTAAAGTAGTCGAAGTTCTCTATGAACTTAAAGTTTACCCTCCACAGGTCTATTACCAAAAGAGCGCCTATCCAGATGATAAAAATCGTGGTTTTCAATTTCCCTTTAACCAAAAGATACAAAGCAACTGCAACTGCACTTATAAAAAGAAACATCAACCAAAAGCCTTTCTGAATATTTGGAAGATTTTGCAACATGGATGTTTTCTTGGGGGCAGGTATATCCGAGTATAAAAGCCCGTTCCAGATGGAGAGCATGAACTCCCCCCCAATGGTGAAAAGAAAAGCCAGAACCCCAAAAATGATCACCGCAGCTTTAAGTATGGTTAAAAGCTTTTTCTGCTCTTGAGGGGACTTTATGCCACTCAAAACCCTCTGCACGCCGAAAGAAGCCATAAATACTACAGAGAAAATCCAAAGAAACATAATCAAAGATGGCGCTCTGAAATTTTTCACCTGGGGAACCAGCCAGTAAAAAAGTCTGTAAACCGGGGTGTGTGCCCCCAGGGAGTAAATTATTGCTAAAATAGAAATGCCCAGAAAGAACCAGATTCTTCTATCCTTGACCAGAAACAAAGCTAAGAAAGCTAAAAACAGCGGAACCACTCCTCCATAATCGGAGTTTTGTTTGAAAGGATTTCTGCCCCAGTAGGTGGACTGGTCTGTCAGATTATATCCGCAGAACTCGGGTACAATCTGCGAGGCCAGCTCCTCGGGATGGGATGACCAGGAGGTAGCATACTCATAACCCCTTGCCCCTTCTGCCCGAGGAGAGTATTTGTTGACGTAGATATAGGGAGGCAATATCTGGATCAAGGACAAAGCCAAACCAATTATAACAGCTATGATAAATAGTGAAACCGGCCTCAAAAGAGGTTTTATTTTGGGGACAAAGCTTTCCTCATCTGAGTCCTTGAATTGAAAAATTAATCTGAAGAGGAAATAAAGGCCCAATGCCCACAAAGCGTAATAAGCCAGCTGGGGGTGATTGGCCAGGATCAGAAGGCCAATGGAAATTCCCAAACCCAGATAATATATATATCTTTTGGTGTTCAAACCCTTTTCCAAAAATAAAAACAAAAGGGGCAAAAGGCTGGTGATATACATCCTGCCATCCTGTCCCCCGTAAACCCAGGAGACCAGATTAGCGGAAAACATATAGGCCAATCCGCCCAATATTGAGATCCCCCGATTGAAACCAAAAGCTCTTAAACAAAGATAGGTGAAAAATCCTGCCAGAAAGACGGTGATCACCAGCTTCCATCCCAAAGCTTTATGCAAGGGCATTATAAACTGCAAAAGCGCCAGGGGGTAAAAGGTATCCCCGTGCATGGCATCCACAAATGGCATACCTCCGAAAAGATATGGATCCCACATAGGTATCTGGTGGTAATCCTTTACGAAATTAGCATAAAAAGATCTGAACATCACGCCTGCCTCGACAGTATCCGTCCCGAAAAGCATCTGATCGGAGAAAACGAACTGAGAGAAAAGCACCAGGGTGAGAACGAAGAACAAAATCACGGGAAAATACTTCTTGAAACCCTCGGCTTCCCCAAAACCCGGCTTCGAAGCTTTTACAGGCTTTAATTTCTTTTTGTCTTTTTTTGACATATGGAATCCTCTTAATTTATTTAAAAGCCAGAGCGATTAAAAACAACAGAAGCTCAACCACGGTTATCCAGACCCTGGACAAAAGAGCTATCAAGGTAGCCACTGGAAGCGGGAAATAGGAAATCAGAAGGGCAACTAAAACCCCCTCTCTGATTCCCACACCACCAGGAGCAAAAAAAGCCAAAAAACCAATAGTTACCGATCCGGCAAATGCTCCGGTAACTCCAAAATACATTTCAAAGGGTGCCGGGGTGATGCTTCTGATGAAAATTAAAAAACAGAATCCGAACAAAAGCCAGCACCCGGCATAAGATAAAAGATAAAACAAAAGATTTTTGGGTTTATAGTTTATGGAGATTTTGTCCTTTTTGAAAAATCCCAATACCAGATTGATGACCTTCTGTAAAAGCCGAGGATAGATTATCAGAACTACAACTCCAGCTACAAATGCCAAAAGAACAAACAAAAACCACAAGCTTTGAGAAAAAAGTTTGCGATAGAAATCATATCTTAGAAATCCAAGCATCACCAGAATTCCAGCCATGGAGGAAAGGGCTTGAGCCAGAATGGCCACGGTGAAGCCTTTGCTTTTGGGGACCTTTTCCTTTTCCAGAAGGTAAAGCATTCCCAGAAGTTGCCACACCTTGCCGGGAATATATCTTCCCAGATTGGAGATAAACCAGATTTTAAACATTTTGGAATAGCTTATAACGTATCCGCTTTGTTTCAGGATCTGGTTCCACACCCCCACTAAAATTGAATAGGTTAAACCTACCAGTACAAAAGAAATCAAAAGGGAGGGATAATGAAAATCCCAGCTGTACTCCTTTATCTGGTTCCAATTGGAGAACAGACTTTTAAATAAAAAATAGAAGATCACTAAAACCACGCCGATCTGCAAAATTCTATATAAAACCTTTTTAATCTCTGACTCCCTCTTTTTTGAACTAACTGTCCAAGTTTATAAACTCCATAAATTTCTTCTGAATGGTCTCAGGTGAAAATTTTGAAATTGCCGAGTGGTAACCCCTTTCAGCTAATCCTTCAGCAAATCCCGGATCAGATAAAATCTTCTCAATGGCTTTTGCCAGATCCAGAGGATCCTGGGGCTTGACCAAAAGACCGGTCAAATTATCCTGGATTATATCAGTGATTCCGCCGGATCTGGTTCCTATTACCGGAAGGCCACATAATTGGGCCTCAACCAAAACCAGACCAAAACCTTCCTCTATTGAGGGAAGCACAAAAAGATCGCTCTTTTGATAATGGGAAAAAAGGTTCTCCTGGGGCATGCTATCCAGAAGTGAAATCTTTTCACTTAAACCCAGTTCCTTAATTTTTTTCTCCAGGTAATCCCTTTGGGGTCCACCGCCTATAATTTTGGTCTCAAAATCAAATCCCTTATCAAAAAGCATCCTGATGGCTGAGATCAAGTACTCCAGCCCTTTTTGTCTGGTGAATCTGGCCACACAGAGAAGCGTTTTCTTGTCTTTTTTTAATAGCTTTTGGCGTTTGAACTTCCGGGCATCAACGGGCATAGGCAGGATTTTAATTTTATCTTCTTTTGACAATCCAGATTCCACAAGGTAATCCTTTAAAAAAGATGAAACACAACTTATTCCCTCAGCTCGCCTGAAGATCTTACGGGCCAATGGTTTGAAGGCAAAAGAGCTTTTTAAAATCCGTAAATCCGTTCCATGCAAAGTAACCCAAAAGGGTTTTTTTGTAAAAAAGGAAACCAGCCAACCTACAAGTCCTCCTGGTATCCACCACTGGCAGGAGATCACATCCACTTCTTTTTTTCTGGCCAGTTCAAGGGAGCGGGAAAAAAAATAACAAAGGAAAAGCATAAATAAAACGATGTTCAATGGATTTCGCTTTACCTTTTTTTGCATCTCGCCACCATAGGCTAAGTTCTCCAGAAAAGAGGGAGCATATCTGAAACGAAAGATCCTCACCCCATCCATTATTTCAAAAAAAGACAAACCTTTCTGATGTGGGGCCAAAACTATGATTTTTTGTCCTTTAAGAGCTAATCCTTTAAAAAGGGTATGCAAGAAAAGACCTGCATAATCTTTCTTAGATCGGATATAGTTATGGGTCAATACCAGTATACAATTCTTTTTCACTCTCCGCCTACTTCATGCCATTTTTGGAGCCGTCCCCTTTTTCTTTAAACCAGTGGATCTCGTCCCGCAAACCGGTTATGGCCTCAGCTAAAAACCCCAGAGCAAAAGAGGAGAACCCCAAAAGCATGCATAACAAAACTAAATAGAGAAGCGGTCGGTAACCCTGATTCAAAAATATCCTTAAATAAAGGGCGATAAGTCCGGCCAGAATACCCAAAAGAAGCAAGATGATTCCCGAGGAACCAAAAAGAAGCATCGGCTTTTTCATAAAGGAAAGCTGAAATTTCACGCTCAGAAGGTCCAAAAATCCTATGGGTATTCTCCAGAACCCGAACTTGGATCTTCCATATTTTCTGGGGTAGAGTTTAATCCTCACCTCATCGATTTTAAAGCCTTTCTCTTTAGCCATTACCACCATATACCTGTGCCAGTCCTTACGCAAGATTGGTATCTCCTCTACTATCTTTCTTCTGAAAGCTTTCACTGAATTCAGATCGTGAACCTTTATCCCGAAGATCCAGCGGGAAAGGGTATTGTAGATAAAGGAGACAAATCTTTTTATCCCGTAATTTCCTTCTTTCCAGCCGCAGATCACGTCAAACCCCTGTTCTATTTTGTCTATCAGTTTAGGTATATCCGAGGGCAAATATTGCAGATCAGCCGGCCAGAAAACAAATATCTTACCACTTGAGTTTTTAAACCCGGTCACCAGGGCATCGGTGATTCCCCGGTTGGTCCGGTGAGAGAGAACTTTAAGAAACGGATATTTTTTCTGGTACTCCTGAGCCAAAAGAAAGGTTTTATCAGTGGAACCGTCATCCACCAGTATAACCTCTCCCGAAAGATTGGAATCATTAAACATTTCGGAGAATTTCTCCAAAAGCAATGGGATATTCTCCTCCTCATTATGGGCTGGAACTATTATGGATACTTTAGGTCCTTCATTCATCTTTTATTCCTTATTGACAAAGCCCTACTATAAAATCTTAGAAAATATAGAAACCCTTCACATAAAAGTCAACAAAAAACCCATTAAATGGATCGATTTAAAAGGATAATCATATTATACTTAAGTCTAAAACTCAATTTAAGACCCTTCATTAGCCTACAGATTTTTATCACAAAACCGATTTATTGAATAGTCAAATATACCCGAAACATATTTTAAAAATTGGAGATAAAAATGAGTGATTTATATTTCTCAGGCCAGGAGAAAAGGATCTCCCGTAGAATAAGAACCAAATTCGATTTATCCTATAAAATTGAAACAGGGGATTTAGCATCAGAGGAGGTATTTAAATCCAGAACCAATGACATCTCTTCGCAGGGATTGCAGTTTACCTGTGATTCCCCCATCCCTTTGGGAAGCATGGTTGATCTCGAACTGAGAATCCCCAAAATTCCCCACCCGGTAAAGGCCAAGGGAAGGGTAATAAGGTTAAGTGAATTAGACAAAAAACTTTATTATGTCGGCGTATCCTTCACTCACATAGATGAGCAGGATAAAAATGAGTTAGCCCAACAAATTGAGATGATTGACATCTGCAAGCTTCTGGAGATAATGGTTCTAAAAGACGCCTCAGACCTACACCTGACAGCCAACAAACCGCGCTATCTGAGAATAAACAAGGAACTGATGCCTATACCGGTGGAGGGATTGGAAAGAGAGGATATGAAGAGAATGATTTATTCGGTCATGGACGAGAAGCAGATCACCGAATTCGAAAGAGAAAAGGAGTTGAATTACGCTTTGCATCTTCCCGGATTGAGCAGGTGGAGGGTCAACGTTCACCTGCAGCAGGGTAATGTAGAGGCAACCTACAGGACCATAAGGTTGAAGATCAAAAGCAGAGCTGAATTAGGCTTGCCCGAGGTAGTGGACGATCTGGCTCGTTCTCCGGACGGGCTGGTGATAATTGCCGGTTCCACCGGTGTGGGAAAATCCACAACCATGGCCGCCATGCTGGATTTAATCAATCACGAGTTCAAGAAGGTGATCGTCACCCTGGAG
>JBARPA010000143.1:0-4817 GCA_049642665.1 Candidatus Zixiibacteriota bacterium | reverse complement strand
GATATGATGGGGGAAACCTATCCGGAACTTCTGGCTAAAAAGGAACACATCGCCCTGGTGATCAAATCCGAGGAGGAGAGATTCGAGGATACTTTAGATCTGGGGATTGAGCTTTTTGAGAAGGTGGTTGACAGGGTGAAATCCAAAAAGGAGAAAACCATACCGGGTGAAGAGGCCTTCAAACTTTACGATACCTACGGATTTCCCTTAGATTTGACCCAGGTAATGGCAAGGGAAAAGGGACTTTCAGTTGACCTGAAAGGATTTGAAAAAGAACTTGAAAAACAAAGGCAAAGGTCGAAAAAGGCGGAGAGATTTGTGGCCGGAGCAGAGCTAGGTGTGGAGGGCAAATTTTTAAGCGAGGAACACAAATCAACAGAATTCGAGGGTTATGAAGCATGTGAGACAGAAAGCCAGGTTATCGGGGTTTATCCTGAGGACCTGATTCTGGACAAAACACCTTTCTATGCTGAAGCTGGTGGACAGATCAGCGATATTGGATGGATCGTAATTGAGGAAAAAGAATATAAGGTAGATTTTGTGTACAGAGATAATGGTTTCATAAGACACCGAATAGCAAAGGAAAGACTAAGCGATGACCTCCTGGGCAAAAAAGCACAGGCAAAAATCGATCTGGCACGGAGAAGATCTATCCAGAGGAATCATACGGCAACTCATCTTCTGCACCGGGCTTTAAAGGATGTACTGGGGGAGCATGTGAACCAGTCCGGTTCTCTGGTGGCGCCGGATAGGCTCAGATTCGACTTCACTCATTTCAAGTCTTTGGATGAGGCTGAGCTGGATAAAGTGGAGTCGATTGTCAACCAGAAAATTTGGGAGAATCTAAAGATTGAGACCTTCATGAAAAAATTTGATGAAGCCAAGAAGATGGGCGCGGTGGCTCTTTTTGGAGAAAAATATGAGGATACCGTTAGAGTTGTTAAAAGCGGAGATTTTTCCATGGAGTTGTGTGGGGGGACGCACGTGAATGCCACAGGAGAAATTGGCTTGTTTAAGATAATTTCAGAAACTTCCATCGCTGCTGGAATAAGAAGGATCGAGGCGGTAACCGGTGAGCCCGCATACAGGATGGTAAAAGAGCAAGGTGAAGTCCTGAAGGATCTGGAGGAGTCCTTGAAAACTAAAGGTGCTCAATTGAAGGATAGGGTAGAGGAACTGCTTAAAAAGAACAAACAATTGGAGAAAAAACTAAAGACTACTCAGGCCAAAACGGCCAGGGTAAAGATAGAGGATTTAGAAAAGAAGGCATTAAAACTTGACTCGATTAATATAATTGCATATAAAGCTGATGTGGATACAAAAGAAGCACTGCTTGAATTGGGCGACGCTGTCAGGGAGAAGTTGAAATCTACAGTGGGGGTTTTATCTGCTGTGTTTGACAACAAGATCGCCTTTGTGGCTGTGGTTACAGATGATCTGATTAAAGAGAAATCTCTAAAAGCCGGGGATATCGTTAGAGAGGTAGCTCAGTTCACCGGTGGTTCAGGTGGGGGCAAGCCACATCTAGCCCAGGCAGGGGGTAAGGACGTTTCCAAATTAGATAAAGCATTAAAGGAGCTGCCCAGGATAGTGAAAAGGATGTTGAAATAGATTTTGAAACATGGAGTGTGCACATTTAGGCTCAATAAATCTGTAAGTACGGATTCATCTATGCAGAAAGAGCAAGAATAAATTAGTGCCTACAAGTTATGTAGAAGGAGAGGTAATATATGGAGGTCTTAATTTCGATACTCGTGTGTGTGTTTTTTGGAATTATTTGTTCTATGATTGCCAAAAAGAAGAATCGTAGCGAACCAGGATGGTTTGCTGCAGGTTTTTTTCTTGCTCCGATTGCGCTGATAATCATTGCATTGCTGAAAACAAAGCCCATAAAAGAGCACGAATGAATTCGGGCCTACAAACTTTGCAATCCAAACAACTAAAAAATTGAGCATATACCAGAAAATATTAAAGGTTGCTGAGGGAAAAGGCGCATGTTTTTTTGTGCTTTTGGACCCTGATCGCCTGCAGACAGAGAAATTAGTTGAGCTGGCAAAAAAATCTGAGGAATCGGGTGCAGACGGGTTCCTTGTGGGATCAAGTCTTCTTCTTTCCACGCGGTTCGATGATGCTATAAAGGAATTAAAGAAGAATGTATCTTCTCCGATTATAATCTTCCCGGGAAATGCCAATCAGGTATCAAGATATGCGGATGCCATATTGTTTTTATCTTTGATCTCAGGCAGAAATCCGCAGCTTCTTATCGGGGAACAGGTCAAAGCTGCACCTGTAATAAAAGAGTTTGGATTAGAGCCAATTCCCACCGGCTACATCCTGATAGAATCGGGCAAGGTTACATCTGTTCAATTTTTGAGCAGCACCCAGCCCATACCCAAGGACAAGCCAGACATCGCCTGTGCTCACGCCTTGGCAGCAGAGTATATGGGAATGAAGTTGGTCTTTTTAGAAGCCGGATCTGGTGCAGATAATCCAGTCCCGGATGAGATCATAAAAGAGGTGAGAGATTTTATCTCCCTTCCCATAATAGTGGGTGGTGGAGTGAAAACACCGGAGCAAGCAGAAGGCAAGGTCAAATCCGGGGCAAGCTTTGTTATAATCGGCAACGCCCTGGAGAAAAACCCGGATGGAAACATTTTAAAGGAGTTTGCAGAAGCGATACATTGGAGGAAATAGAAATTTCCAGAACCTGACTTAAGTCAGGCTCTGGTTTTTCTTTGGAGGCTTTATGACGAAGTATAAAGTTTTGGAAGTTTTTGTTATTAGTTTATTGTTTATTATGTGGGCTCTCCCAGCATTTGCTCAAGTTGATACTGCGTGGGTGAGAACTTACAACGGACCAGGAAACGCTGGTGATGCTGCAATCGCAATTGCCGTAGATGATTCTGGAAATGTCTATGTGACAGGACAAAGTTTTGGTGATTGGACAACAGAAGATGACTATGCGACTGTAAAGTATTATCCCAGTGGAGACACCGGATGGGTGAGAAGATACAATGGAACTGGAAGTAGATATGATTATGTGAAAGCCTTGACGGTAGATAGAGCTGGGAATATTTATATAACCGGTTACAGTATTGGCAGTTGGCCTTACTATGAATGGGCCACCATCAAGTATCATCCGAACGGAGATACAGGCTGGGTCAGAAGATATAGCAGAGCAGAAAATGTGCATTCTGGTGCTCAAGCAATTACCGTGGATAGGTCTAGTAATGTCTACGTGACTGGATATAGTGCCAATATCTCAACAGGTTCTGATTACACCACTATAAAATATGATTCGTTAGGTAACGAGCTCTGGGTGAGAACGTATGACGGTACAAATGAGGCTGATCTGGCCAGTGCTATAGCTGTAGATATTTTTGGTAACGTCTACGTCACCGGATATAGTGTCGGTAGTGACACAGAATATGACTATGCCACCATAAAGTATTATACAAACGGAGATACCGCCTGGGTTAGAAGATACAACGGACCAGAGAACAAGCATGATGCAGCTTCTGCGATAGCTTTGGATGGTTTGGGCAATGTCTATGTGACAGGATATAGTAACGCCAGTGAAACATACCGAGACTATGCTACAATAAAGTATGATTCATCTGGTAATGAACTTTGGGTTCGAAAATACAGCGGAGAGATATACTATTATGAAGATTGGGCTCGTGCTATAGCCATAGATGGTTCAGGAAACATCTATGTAACAGGAAATAGTGTTAGCTTGGACACGTGGGCTTACGATGATTACGCCACCATAAAATATTATGCAAACGGAGATACCGACTGGGTGAGAAAATACAACGGACCTGGAAACTTATCTGATCAGGCTTGCGACATAGCTATAGATGATTTAGGCAATGTATATGTCACCGGGGGAAGTCAAGGTAATGGTACAGACTATGACTTTGCTATTGTAAAGTATTATCCGAATGGAGATACAGCCTGGGTTAAAAGATATAACGGATCTGGAAACTATCGGGATGAGGCTTCTGCTATAGCAATAGATAATTATGGCAATATCTACGTGACAGGAGTAACCTGGAGCGGAACTTCATACGACTTTGCCACTATAAAGTATGTGCAGGGGGGAGTTTTTGTTGAGGAGCAGAATCAAGATAATTTAGTCCATTCCTTTGTTTTGTCCCAAAATTACCCGAATCCTTTTAACCCTCAAACAGTTATAGAATACACCCTAAATTCTCCTTCAGAGGTGAGCTTAAGAATTTTTAATATTAAAGGACAACTGGTTAAAAAGTTAATAGATGGTCATAGAGAAAAAGGATTTCATCAAGTAATCTGGGATGGAACGGATCAGAAAGGAGAAAAGACATCCAGTGGGATTTATTTTTACCAAATTAAGGCAAAAGATTATGTAGAGACTAAAAAAATGGTTAAATTGAAATAGAGTCACAGAAATGTTGGGGAGACCTTTATAGTCTTCCTAAGAATGGAGGGATAAATTCCTCCTCTAAAAAAAATTAAACAGGGAGGGGATGAACCCCTCCCCTACAAAAATGGCTCAAAAAGAAGAAAAAACATCTCTTGCCAGAACTCAGATTGATAAAAGCATTGATTTAAAAGAGAAGATCAAAACTGAGGAGTTTCTGGCGAAGATTGTAAACCTGGCTGACGAGTTCACTGATTGTATAAAATCAGGTGGTAAGATTCTTCTCTGTGGCAATGGAGGCTCAGCTGCTGATTGTCAGCATATCGCCGGTGAACTGGTGGTGAGACTGAACTCAGACTCTCAACGAGAAGCTTTGCCTGCTATAGCTTTAACTGTTAACCCCTCGGTCATCACT
>JBARPA010000142.1:0-1637 GCA_049642665.1 Candidatus Zixiibacteriota bacterium | reverse complement strand
GGGGGAGTGTATCCTTTATGTAACATCTATCCAGAAAAGGTTTCAGTATATTCCTCATCCCCCTGCTGTCCAGGTGAAGTTTCCTCAAGTTTGCCGTGGATGGGTATATGGGGATAACCCTGCCGGTATGGACAAGTTCCTCGCCTTTCTGGGAGATTATCTCAAATTCCGGATGGGGTATCTGTAAACCATCGTAAAACTTAACATCACCGGAAGCAACCACTGTATCGCCTTCCTTGAATTTGCCTTTAACATATCTAATCCCCTCAAACCAGATCAGTGTTAAAAAACCGGTTTGATCCCTTATAATTACCTGATACCTGTGTTTCCTTTTCCATCTTGACCCATATTTCATACCGTATGCTTCGACCTCCCCTAAAACAGTAGCTTTTGTATTTATCGAAAGTTCACTTATCGGGGTGATTCTGCTTCTGTCCAGATATCGCCTGGGGATGAAATAGAGCAAATCCTCAACTGTTTTGATCCCTTCCTCATTTAATGCCTTTGCTTTTTTAGGCCCAACTCCTTTAAGAAACTGAACAGAATCCCCAAGTTTCGCTCCACCGGAGCTTTGTTTTGTGTTATAAGAAACCGAAGAAGACAAATTCACACCTCTTCAGGGTTTTTCTATCTTCAATGCAAATAAAAGGTTTTCCAATCTCCTGTCAAGCAAAGAATTGGAAGAATTACAGGTCAGACAGGTTATCAGGAAGCTCAAATGAGGTCGAAATTGCTTAACTTCCGCAATAGCTTCATATTAGTAGAAATACTAATAAATCCACAAGAAAATGCCTGTAATTCGGTATTTTTTACTTGACAAAATGTGGGTTTTTTATTAATATGTGTTAGATCGGAAGGCTTTATATAATATCAGTAAGTTTTTACAGAAGTTAGATTGCTGTCTTTGGAGGGGGAGGCAATCTTCATTTTTAGGGAAGAGATTAACTTTATGTAATTTTTTAATCTTCCTAAAAAGGAGGTTTTATGAAGTTGGCTAAAGTTTCTTTAGTCGTGCTTTTCCTTTTACTCTTCCAATCTATAACAATCCAACCAATTGCATTTGCGGAAGAACCCAATGATACGCTCTGGATAGAGCCTCTAAGGGACTCTCTTCCGGTTAATTCCCTCCCAGTTGGCATAAGTTTCAGAATGTCAATTAATGTGAGTAATCTTGACACCACACTTGCGGGTATAGAAATGCGTTTTGCTTTTCAAGACACAGACCTAGTTCGACTGGACTCATTTTCCTTTTCTGATCCGAGTTGTCGCTTGCTAAACCCTGACACTATGGACTATAGAGATACTAGCAGAGTATCGCCAGATACAATTTATCTGGAATTTTCGGATACTGGTGAGGTTCGAAATTATCTTCCTCCTGGCCGTGGAAAAATTATAGATTTATGGTTTACCGGGATAAGAACAGGGGATTTTTTCATTAACTCAGTTAGCACCATAACGTTTGTTGAGCTATGGGGTACTAGTATCTATCCAGCATTCTCAACTAATACTCTCACCTTACTCTCCCATGATGATCCAGGTAATATTGATTCTTTCTGGGTAAAAAAAGATATAGGATCCGAGACTGATACTGTTGGCATCCACGCTAAATTCCCACTCCCTTTCACTGTTTATAATGA
>JBARPA010000141.1:0-16283 GCA_049642665.1 Candidatus Zixiibacteriota bacterium | reverse complement strand
CTTCAAAGACGAATCTGTCAGTGGGAAGTCCCGAGACCACTAAAGCCGAAAGCAGGGCAGAGGATCCGGGAACTGGTACAATTCTAATTTCTTCTTTTATTGCCCTTTTCACCAGATAAAAGCAGGGATCAGAGATTCCGGGGGTTCCGGCATCTGAGACTATGGCTATATCCTTTCCTGATTTGAGTTCCTTTAATAAATAGGGAGTCTTTTTTTCTTTATTGAAATCATGGTAGCTGGTTATCCTGTTTTTTATCTGAAAGTGTTTGAGAAGAATTCCGGTTTTTCTGGTGTCCTCGGCTGCTATCAGATTCACCTCTTTTAGCACTCTCAAGGCTCTTAAGGTTATATCCTCCAGATTACCGATAGGAGTGCTGACCACAAAAAGCACTCCAGGTTCTGCGGGAATTTTACCCTGTGTAGACATTATATTTAGCTGGTTATGAGACCTCAGATATGTGCCCCCCGAGGAGCCCAATCTCCGTTAACTCTGATCAGAGTATTCTTTTTGTGTCTCCTATAACCCAAGAAAAGTTCATAGAGACGAGGCAGGCCTATTGTTATAAATTTAGAGGGACGGAGATAATAGGAGGCATAGGCTCTCACGATGAGATCCTTCATCTCCTGGGTGGTGATCTTATTCAGCTTCATCACCGGTTCTCCACCCCAGAAGGATTCCCAATTGCTGGTGAGAAGCTGGTCTTTTACCTTCTCATAAAGCCTGGTGCCAGGATAGGGAGTGAGAATGGAGAACTGGGATAGCTGGGGGTTCAATTTTTTTGCAAATTTTATAGTTTCCTTGATCATCTGCCTGGTCTCATTTAAAGCTCCAATGATGAAACTGCCCCACACCCTCACACCATGTTTTTTCAGTATCTCCATGGCTGTGTAAGCTTTCTCCACGGATACATTTTTACCCATTTTATCCAGAACCTCCTGGCTTCCGGATTCGAATCCCACGAAGACCTGACTCAGACCCGCCTTTTTCATCAGCTGAATCATCCTCTCGTTTTTGACTATGGTATCCACCCGGGAGAAGGCATACCAGAACAGGTCCCAGCTTTTCTTGATTATGGTCTCGCAAAGTTCTATCACCCTTTTGGGATTTAAGGTGAAGTTATCGTCCAGAAAGGAAATGGCTCTATAACCATATTTGTTATAAAGCAGATCGATTTCCTTCAAGATATTATCCAGGGATCTGGTTCGCCATTTCATTCCGGAGAACGCAGAGCAGGAACAGAATTCGCAATTAAAGGGACAACCTCTGGAGGTCATCATGGAGGAACTGTACCGTCCGTAAAGGATATTGGTGTATCGATCCATGGGCAAAAGCTCCCGGGCGGGAAAGGGAATATTATCCAGGTTCTGGACCAGAGGAGCTGCGGGATTTCTTATTATCTGATCACCTGAACGATATGTTATACCTTTAATTTCATCTAAGGATTTTCCATTATTCAAATGCTTGACCAGTTCGAGCATGATGTACTCGCCCTCGCCCCGGACCACGTAATCCACATTTTGAGTTAAGAGGGTCTCAAGGTCAAAAAAGGTAACATGGGGTCCGCCCATAACTACTTTAATCCCCTTTTTCTTTGCAGCTTCGGCTATCTCCAGGGAAATCGGATATCTGGTGGTGTCCACCGAAATCCCCACCAGATCGTATTTCTGGTAGGGGTAGGTACGATAGTTTATCCTCTCCACATTCAAATCTATGACCTTAACCCCATATCCGGCCCCTTTCAGAACTGCAGCCACGTACCCCAATCCCAGGGGGCACATTCTCAAACCCACCCTATGATAAAAGTTTATTGCCGGTGGATTAATCAAAAGAATTCTCATCAGATTGCTCTATTAAGTTATTTTTTTTGCTAAAAATAGATTCTTGAAATCATAACGGGTTTCTGTTTTAAGCTGCACCTTCTATGCTTTGGGATTGATATTTTTCATCTGCTAAGATATAAGCCCTTCTTCCGGCCCATTCCTCCTCCCAGGCCTCGTCTGCGATTTTGTGATAGGCTTTGGAGTATTCATCCAGCTTGTCTTTTAATTGAGTTATCACGGTCTCAGCACCCGGATGGGTAGGATAGGCACCGGATTTAGCCACCACCTCCCGTAATACCCAGGGTTGGTCTATGATCATACAGGGGGTCAAAAGATTTCTGCTGTAGGGCTGTCTGCACCTGATGGCTCGGAATAAATTGGAGTTCACCGCTTCCCACAAGGATGTTTCCCTGATATTGTCCACTGCAAAATGAGTGAAGACACAGGGTTCTACGTCCCCGTTGGCATTTATGTGCAGATACTTCCTTCCTCCAGCAATGCAGCCGTCCACGTGAGGTCCATCATTCCAGAAATCGCCGATGAAAATCGGCTTGTTGGCTCTGAGGTAGTTGATCCTCCTTCTGAGCATATCCCGCTGCTCCGGAGTGGGCATAAGCTCGAACTTGGGTTTCCTCCCTATGGGGATGTATTGAAAATACCAGATCAACATGGCCCCTTTCTCTATTAACATATCCACCAGTTCCTCGCTGGAGACCAGCTCGATATTATTCCGGGTCTCGGTAATGGAAGCACCAAAGACAACTCCTGCCTCCCTCAGGTAGTCCATGGCAGCCATGATCTTTTTGTAGGTTCCTTTTCCCCTGCGTTCGTTCGTCCTCTTTTCAAATCCCTCAATGCTGATCACCGGCACGGCATTCCCCAGCCGGGCTAGCCTGTAAGCCATTTCCTCATCGATCAGAGTTCCGTTAGTATAAATCTGGAAATAGACATCGTTGTGTTTCTCAAACATATCCAGGAGATGTTTCCACACAAAAGGCTCCCCCCCGCTTATGGTGATGAAATATGTCCCCAGATCTTTACCCTCATTTATGATTCTGTCCACCAGTTCAAACTCCAGCCCGAATTTCTGCTCATATTCTCCAGCATAGCATCCATAACAACGCAGGTTGCACCTCATAGTGGGACTTATAACCATGAAATAGGGTGGTTCCACACCACTCTCGCACAATATCTCCTCTCTCCGGTAAGATCCCAGCAGGGCTTCGTTCAGAAAGAAGTTCTGGATCAACTTATCCCGACAATTTGAGGAGAGCCGGTTTATGATGTTTCTTGCCAGCTCCACCGATGGATGACCTGTGGCAAAGAATTCCTTCATTCCCCGGGCTTTCCTTTTCAAATCCTCGTCGGAGGTCAGGGTTTCAGCCAGGGCTGACATCTTAACCAGGTTGTTTACCGAGAACTTGGGCAGAATCTTCATTATCTCTTTAACCAATCGCATCTTCCATGGAGAATCAATTAGATTTTTGCCCATTTCATCCCTCCTCCTGAAATGAACTGCTTTATCATAACCTTTTCATCATCTATGAATTTTTATGTAATATTTTAAAGCATTCTACTTTTTAAATATCTCCGGCAAACTCAATTTATGTTTTGCCCTCTCCATCATCTTTTTAATTTTTTCCGCTTTTTCTCCCACAGGGGATTGGCCTTTTTCATATTTTAAAAGAAAATCCTCCAGCTCCAGGTAGGTTATTCCCATCTCACCCTCATCTGTCTGGCCGGCCCAGAGTCCTGCTGTGGGGACCTTATTGATTATGTGATCCGGGATACCTACAAGCTTGGCCAGGGATTTGATCTCGGATTTCAAAAGATCCCCCAAAGGCAGTATGTCCACCCCTCCGTCTCCGTATTTGGTGAAATATCCGACTTTCAGTTCGCACTTGTTCCCCGAACCCACCACCAGGTAATTGAGTTTATTGGCGTGGTAATAAAGGCTGAGCATCCTTAATCTGGGTTTTATATTGGCCCGGGCCAGCTTGTCTCCTGGCGGGAAAATTTTTTTCAACTGTTTGTAGACTCCGGTAATGTCAATCAACTCGGTCTTTAAATTGAACTTTTTGGCTAGCTCCTGAGCATCGGTTAAATCCTCTTTCTTGCTTTCACAGGGCAGAAGCAAGGCCAAGACATTGGAAGCGCCCAGGGCTTGGGCGCAGATTACTGCCACCACGGAGGAATCAAGTCCACCCGAAAGACCCAACACCACCCCTTTGGTTTGTGATTGATTGGTCTTAATCCTGATCCAATCTACTATCCTTTGACGGAGCCTTTCCATCTGCCCAAATTTAGATCTATATGAAGTTTAATCAAAGATGCAAATCCTCGTTGTTAAACAAATAATTTATAAATACTTCCAACTTTTTGCAAGTGAAAATTTTAAAAAGTTTTGAAATATTTAGTTGACTTTTGCCATCAGTTTTTTATTTTTAAGTAAAAAAACAACCCTTAAAATCAGGGGGAAATAGATGGCAGGTATAAATAAAGTTATCTTAATCGGCAATCTGGGAAAGGATCCGGAGCTTCGTTATACTCCCAGCGGGACCGCGGTGGCTACCTTCCCCCTTGCCACCACATCCAGATGGAAAAATTCATCCGGAGAGGCCCAGGAAAGAACCGACTGGCACAGGATCGTTGCCTGGGGAAGGCAGGCTGAGGTGTGCAATGAATACCTGAAAAAGGGAAGCCAGGTCTACCTGGAGGGAAGAATTCAATACCGCTCCTTTGATGACAAGGAAGGCAACAAAAGATACGTTACCGAGATCATAGCCAGATTGGTTCAGATGCTGGGCAGAAGAGAGGCTGAACCCTCGTTGCCACCTGAGCAGATGGCCGAAATCGAAAAGGAAACCCCGTCTGATGAAGATGAGGATCTGCCCTTCTGATTCGAAGAGCTAAAATCCTTTAACAAAGGCAGAAATTCCTCTTGCCACAAATTTTAGATTTTTTTAATGTCCCTCCGAAGAGTTAAAATCACAGCAGGGATTCTGGTTTTAGTTTTCTCTGAGGTGGTTTATTTATTAACCTTAAGCCCTTCTATTTATTTCATAGATTCAGGGGAGCTGGCAGTTGTATGTCAAACCCTGGGAATCGCTCACCCCACCGGTTATCCACTTTATACCCTTTTGGGAAAAATATTTACCCAGATCCCTTTAAAAAATATTATATTCAGGCTCAATTTCTTATCCTCGGTTTTGATCTGTTTTACCAATTTATTTGTGTTCCTTATTCTTTTGGATCTATCTCAGTTTATATCGATCCTTAAAACAAAGGAATTGAAAATCTGGGGAGCTTTTCTGGGGGCTTTGGCCTTTGCCTTTAATCCCACCCTCTGGTCTCAGGCCACCACCAACGAGGTTTATGCTCTTAATATCTTCCTTCAAACCCTGGTTATCTATCTTTCCCTTTTCTGGTACCTCAGAGCTCAGGATAATAAGGATAAAAAGGTCGATAGAGTGCTTTTCCTTTTTGTGTTTTTATACGGGCTAAGCTTTGGCGATCATATGTCCACCCTTCTTTTGTTTCCAGCTTTAGCTTTCCTGGTTCTGATTACCGAGGGAAAAGAGATATTTCGTTCCCCAAGATTTTCAACTCTGGTTTTGTTTTTTATTCTGGGGCTTAGCATCTATCTTTATCTTCCAGTTCGGGCGGTCCAGAGGCCTCTTTTAAACTGGGGGGATCCGGCAAGCTTTACTAATTTTCTCCGACATGTCTCAGCATGGCAATACCGGGTATGGATGTTTTCCGAATCCGCCGGAGAGCTCTGGGGGAATTTCATGAATTTCCTGAATTTGTCTTATCAAGGATTTCAAATACATCTGTTGATAGTGGGGCTTTTAGGGGCCTTTTATCTGGTAAAATACAACTTAAAAATCTTTCTTTTTCTGATCATAGCGCTTGGCACCAACATGTTTTACGGAATAAACTACAGCATAGCCGACATAGATCCCTATTTCCTGCCATCATTTCTTGTATTTGCCATAATGATCGGGTCGGGTTTTTTGGGGATTTTTAATATCTGTGAGAACTTGCTTTTAAAGGATCGCCGAAAACAGCTGAATAAGAATCTTTTAAAAATTCTATGCTTTCTACCCTTCATCATCCTCCCACTGGTCACCCTGAAGATAAATTACTTTGAGCAGAACAAAAGCCAAAACTACTTAGCCTACCAATGGGGCAAAAATATCCTGCGCTCGGTCAAAAAGGACGCTATAATCCTGACCAGTGTATGGGATCACTACTCCCCCTGGCTCTACTTGAGATATATTGAGAATGTAAGACCGGACGTGAGTTTTTTAGAATTGAGATTGGCTATAAGGTCCTGGCATTTTGATTATTTTAAAAAAGCCTATCCCCGAATTTTCAAAAGGTCAGAGAAGGAGATAGAAAGCTTCAAAGAACAGGTGCTTATCTTCGAGGAGGGAAAGCTAAGGGATGATGAAGAGATCGAATCCAGATACGTTAATATGGCAAAAAGCGTTCTTCTGAGAAACTATGATGAGTTGCCTCTTTATATCGATATCTTTCCCACACCCCAGGTTAGAAATATTGAGAAGATGATAAAGGAAAACTTCTTTGAGGTGCCTGAAGGGATGGTCCACCGTTTAAAAAAGGAACCAAAATACTATCCTTATGATTTCCCTGAATTGAATCTCCGGGGGGTTAAGGACGTGGGTGTTTCCAAGGACGAGAGAACCAAAACCAAGCTTTTGTACTACTCGGTAATGTTAAAGCAAAGGCTCAGCTACCTGTCATACTTTAAGCAGGATTCCTTAGCTCAGGATTTGGCTCGAAGATACAGGGATATTTTATATTAAAGTTAATTTAATCTTTGATTCCTATCCGCTCCCGGGCCAATTTGGTTTCAGGGGCGTAGGGGTATTTATCTATGAGCTCGCCGAAATACTTGTTGGCCTTGACTCTGTCATTTAGCTCCAGATGGATAAGTCCCATTTTGTAAAGGGCGCTGGGTTTTTTTTCTGAATTGGGGTATCTTTGGAGAAGTTTCTCAAACTCACCTGCTGCATTTTGAAAATCGTTTTTGGCATAATGACATTCCGCGATCCAGTATTGAGCATTGGGAGCCAGCGAGGAACGGGGGAAGTAGTTAATGAAATCGCCAAAGCCCAGAATGGCCAGATCATAATTTCCCTTGATCACGTTCAAATGAGCTGCTTCATAGAGAGTTTGCGGATCGAAGTCAGCCTGGGGCTTTATGGTGTCTCCTTCTGCGAGAATCCCCTGCGCCAGGCTTTTTTCTTTTCTCAATTCCATCTTCTTAACCAGTTCATTGAAACGTGAATCCGAATCCTTTAACCAGCCCTCCACCATTTGCAGCCTTTCATCCATAGATCCAAAGGAGCTATTGATGTCCGCCCTCAATCTCTGACTTTCCTTTAATTGTTCTTCAAGCAAGCTATCCAGATCAGCCACATCTTTTTCCAACCTGCCATTGCTTTTTTCCAGGTAATTCAGTTGGTTTTTAAATCTCACTATTTCGCCTCGGGAAGCGCAGCTGGAGACAAAAGCTGCGGTTAGAAGAAGCATGATTCCCCAGACGGATATTCTTTTTATCAAAGTTCATCACCTCGTATTGGAAAAAGGGGATGTCAGATAGAATCTGGCATCCCCTTGATTTTTAATGGGATGTTATCTTGAACTCATCCCTTCTGTTCTTGTACCAGGCTTCCTCATTGTGCCGCGGGTCTAAATGACGTTCCTTGCCATAGCTTATGATGGAAATCCTGGACGGGTCGATCCCTAAGTTTATAAGATAATCTTGAGCTGTTCGGGCTCTTTTTTCGCCCAGGGCCAGGTTATATTCTATGGTTCCCCGCTCATCACAATGACCTTCGATTGAAATCTTCACATCAGGATACATTTTCAGTTTTTTGGCATTTTCCTCCAGAACGTGTTTAAACTCAGGCAGAAGGCGGTAGCGATCGAACTCGAAATGGATCATCTCCAGTTTAATTCTTTCCTCAATAGGGGTTTCGGTAACCTCCTCTTGGGGATAGGACGGTTGTTCTCCCTCTGTGGGTTCCTCTTTTGTGGCCTCCGGGGGGGTGGGTTGTTCCTCCGGTTTGACCATCTCCTTCTGTCCTCCGCATGCCACAAAAAGACCCACTAAAAGTGCTATTACAACAAAGACCCAGAATTTTCTCATGATTCACCTCCTCCGATGAAATTTGTTTATAGTTATTAGTTAAAAGTTCATAGTTTAAAAGCTTGGCGACCAGGTAGGACTATAGTTTTCACCTCCTTTGGTAATTTTATTTTGATCGGAACCATCCCAGTTCATGGTATATATCTCGTATTTCCCTGTTCTGTCGGAACTAAAAACAAGATGATATCCATCCGGTGACCAGTAGGGATTCTCGTTGTTCCCGCTCGAGGTCAGAATCCTCAGGTTCTCACCGGTTAGGTCTATTGTGCAGACATCGAATCCGGTTTGGGTTCGGGTGACAAAAGCGATCCTGTCGCCCCGAGGCGACCAGAGCGGAGAATCGTTATAGTTCAGTTGATAGGTTAGCCTCCTCAGGTCAGCCCCATCTGAGTCCATAATATAAATTTGAGGTGACCCTGCTCGATCCGAGGTGAAAGCGATCTGCTTACCATTGGGCGACCAGGTGGGGGAGGAATCTATGCTCCAGTTATGGGTCAGTCTTTTTTTCACATTTCCTTTTTCATCGATGAGATAAATTTCAGCATTGCCATCCCGGGTTAAGGTTAATGCCAGATTTTTTCCATCGGGTGACCAGGAGGCAGCGGAGTTCAATCCCACCTGAGAGGAGATTCTGTGGTTTTTCGTTTCCTTAAGATCCAAAATCCAGAGATCAGGATTGCCCTCTTTATAGGAGGTGTAGACCAGCTTCTCTCCGTCCGGGGAAAAACGGGGAGTCAAATTTATGGAACCATCGTTGGTGACCTTGTGGACGTTATGTCCGTCGTAATCGCAGATGTAGATCTCCTTGGTCCCTTCCTGGGCGGAGACAAAAGCAATTTTGCTGGAGAAGATTCCCTTCTCTCCGGTCAGATTATAAACCACATCATCGGAGATGGCATGAGCTAAGCCTCTCAGGTTCTCCAATCTTGTTCTGTAGATTTTGGAGAAGATTTTCTTATCTCGAAAAACATCGAAAAGCGATATCTGGACTTTCATACCATTTTTTTCCAGCTTAAATTTACCGGTTAAAACCGTCTGCATACCCAATTTGAACCACCCGTCCAGATTAAACCAGTCCCCTCCCAGAACATCCATCACAAAGGAGTCAACCTCTGCTACATAGAACATCAAAGAATAGTTAAGATCATCCCGGACTATCCGGGTGATCTGGGAGGCTATTTCCTTTTCTTCAGGAGTAAACTCTCCTCTTTCCGGAACCAGTTCAGTTACTCCGATATCCATGGGTTCAGCCCCGCCCACCGGCATCTTCACATATATTTCGGTCTGAGCATGAGCTTTCACGCTCAATAATAGTATAAGAAAAAGAACACAGATCGAATGGTTTTTTAAAAAAGGAATGGAATCCCTCCTCATCTTCTTTCCTTAAACCTTCACATCATCTGCCCGGAATAAATTCAAACTCCAGATGTACCCCCAGCTCCTTACCGGTATACTCAGAGGGCAATGGGGGCAAAGGACCAGCTGACAAAACCGAGCGTAAAGCGGCCTGGTCAAAAAGATTCAAACCCGATGGTTTCTCAATAAAAGCATCAGCAATCTTGCCATCTTTTTTTATCTTGAAATAGATGGTGGAACGAATGACCGAGGTGGCGCCCCGGATTGGGTTTCTCCAGTACTCGGCAATTTTGGTTCTCATTACATCCACATAATAGTTGCTGCCAAAACCTGCACCTTCCACATCTGCAAAACCTACCCCCTCACCTATCACATCGCCTGTTCCATAATCTCCCTCTCCAATACCTTCACCCGTTTGCCCGATATCAGGCTTTTCCTCTTTTTTTATCTCCTTATCTTCGTTTCCAGCTTTTTCATCTTCTTTCTTTATTGTCTTTTCAATCTTTCCTGGTTTTTGAACTTTTTTAACCTCTTTTACTGAGATGCCTTCCTCGGCCTTTTTAGGAGAAGTTTTTTTAGTTACCGTTGCTTTGCTCCCGGAAGCTTTCCCACCGCCCTCAGCCCGGGGAAGGCTGACCAGCCCCACCTGATAAACACGGGGATAGCCTTCTACCCTGCTGGTAGGATAACCGAAAAGAAGGAAAGCAGATAAAAAGCCCAGATGTAAAATCAAGGATATGATGATCTCTTTTTTCATTTTTTGCCCTGGGGTTCCACCACCAGACCCAGGTTTTTTATTCCCATCTTCTTGATTAACCCTACTACCTTGACCACCAGCCCGTAGGGAACCTGGTCATCTGCACGGAGATAGACCGCATTGGCATTTTTTCGTACCAGAACCCGGGAAAGCCTCTCTTCGAACCTATCCAGGTTGGTTATCTTGTCGTCCACAAAAATCTTGTTGGCTTTGGTAATGGAGACCACCACCCCTTCACCTAAATCCTTCTGGGTGGCTTCGGTTCTGGGCAGAGTGATCTCGATTCCGGACTGGAGCATAGGTGCAGCGATCATAAAGATGATCAAAAGCACCAGGACCACGTCCACCAGGTTGGTTACGTTAATGTCAGAGAGTGCTGTATAGACCCTTTTTTTCATAGTGGAGTTCCTTTTTCACTGCGGATATGAACTCCGAGGAGAAACTATCCACCTGCACTGCTGTGGCTTTGAGTTTGTTGCCGAAGTGGTTGTAACCGATAACCGCAGGGATGGCAACTATCAAACCAAAAATAGTGGCGATCAGAGCCTGGGCAATTCCCGGAGCCACCACAGCTAAACTGGCAGAGCCTCTTACCCCGATACTGGCAAAGGAATCCATCACCCCCCACACGGTTCCTAAAAGACCCAAAAATGGACTGGTATTTCCGGTGGTAGCCAGAAAAGTCACTTTTCTTCCAAGATTTTCCAGCTCCTCGGTCCCTACCCGATCCATGGTATCTCTTATATCGTTTAACCTCTCATTGTCAATGCTGGGTCCCCGGTTTGATGGTACCTCCTCCTTGAGAACCTGCTCCAACTCTTTATAGCCTGCTTCCAGCATCTTGGACAGGGGGGTGCGGTTATAACTCAGACAGGCCAGATAAACTTCTGAGAGACGCTTCCTTGACCTGAAGGTCTTCAGGAATTTTCTAGTATGAGAGTCCACCTTGCTGAAAACCCGGGACTTGTGAATTATAATAGCCCAGGAGAATATCGAAAAGAAAACCAGGATCAAAAGCACCAGCTGAGCGAAAAGGCCCGACTCCAAAACCATTCGCAAGATGTTGAATTTGAAAGGATTAGCTAAAAGAAAAATACAAGGTACAAACCAGTTCATAGATTCCTATCCTTAAAGTTTTTTCATTTGTCTTTATTATAGTCTCTGCATCGGCACAAAGTTCCAGCAATAAAATCCTCTAAATAACAAAGGGATAATATACAATCCTAAATGGGTAGTCAAGTAAAAAAGACATTCTCTTTGATTTATGGCCCTTCAGATATTTACGAATCTCAAGCATATAAGATTCCATCAAAAGCAATCAGAAAGAGTTGAATAAGTATAGTAAGATGATGAGATTTTCAAATCACTTTAAGTGTGTTCACCCGGAAGGGGAAAAAACAGCTTGTTCATCTGGAGAGTGTAATTGGCTACCAATGGGATAGGATGACGCATCTTTTAGTAGTTTCGGTTTTGTTTTTTTACTTCAATTTGAAATCTACTCTATAAATTATCCATAGCTCTACGGGAATTCTGTTGTTAAATGCAGGTCTATACTTTAACTTTAAAGCTTGCTCCAGGGCAGCTTCCTCAAAACCAGCATTGGCTTCTGACTCTATTTTTATATATGCATCCTTTACATTTCCGTTCTTATCCACCAGAGCAGCCACGTATACTGTTCCCTCAATTCCAGCCCGGAGAGCTAATTCCGGATATATCAGCGGGACGTTATGTTTATTGATGGCAAAGGGCTCTTCTGTGTGGGGTATGAACTCTGCTCTTTGGGAGGTCTGTTCTGGTGGTGGCTCAAAAACAATGGAATCCACATCATCTGTGAGAACGCTTTTATTCTCCATGTTATTTAATGCTAAAAGCTGATCCTGGGTGGGAATGGTAGCTTCAGGTTCGACCTGTTCATCTGGCACAGGTTCAGGAAGACCAACTTTAGCTCCCGCTAGTATTTGAGAGCGATCAATGTGAATCTCTGGTTTTTTCGGCTTAATCATTGAAGGGGGTGTTCCTATCTCAACCAGATCTGTGATCACCACCACTTTAGGTACCTGCAGCTGCTCAGGGGTTTTATTAGAGAGACTCGAAATACAAGCGACAAGGACCAAGAAAAAAACAGAAGAGATTAAAACAGCCAGCCCCAGATTTTTCTGATATGAAGCTTTTAGTTCAAGAGCACCGTAGGATGACAGGTTTGCACTTTTGTCTTTTGTTAACTGAAATCTCATTTCTCATCCCTCCTCTCACAGTTTTAAAACACTCGCTCATTTTTACCCCATTTAGCCGGATTCCTCTCCCTCTTAAAGATACAAATGAACATCAGATATATGTCAAGGAAAACAGGTTTTCACGCTGTTTTACTGTTTTCCAAGGGAAACAAGAATTATTTAATGAAGGGAATAAAAGCCTTTGGAAATTGTAGACTTATATAATCTAAAAGGAATTTATTAGTTTAAAAACTCTAAAAAGAATCTATTCTACTAAGGTCTATTCGGAGTCAGTTTTTCGTTAACTTTCTCTAAATTTGATCCAATTTCCGCACCGATTACCAGGATAAAAGCGGAAAGGTAAATCCAGAGCAAGGTTATGATAATGGCTGCCAAGGGACCGTAGATTTTCCTGTATTGAGCTAAGTTCAAAATGTAGAAATCGAAAATGAATTTGGTTATCTCCCACATCACACTGGCAAAGATAGCACCAACTATTGCATATAGATTCTCAACCTTCCTGTAGGGAATAAATTTATAGATTACGAAAAAGAATATAAAACCGGTCAAAAGGGGAAAAAACAAAGTGAAAAATTGGGTGATCAAAGAGGAATCAGCCAGGCTGAAATCAAGATAAGGTATTACAAAGCTCCGAGCTGTAGTGTAAACAGAGGTTAAGGACAATGAAATTAACATTATTAAAACGCTTACAGGAACCAGAATCAAAGCCAGGGATCTACTTTTCCAGTAGGGCCTTTTCCTGTCCACCCTCCAGACCATGTTCATGGAGTTTTCCACCGCGAAAAATATCCTGGAGCCAGACCAGATCAAACCCAGAATTCCGATCAAACCGAAGACCTGCCTTTTGTCGATCACACCCCTTAGTATGGTGAATGTGTCCACAGTCGAGGTGGGCATGTTTTCAGTGAGAAATTTGAAAATCGACAATCCGGCCTTATCAGAGGAGTGAAGCACATAACCTAAAGCTGAGATCGAAAGCAAAAACAAAGGGATAAAGGAAATAAGAGCGAAAAATGAGATGGCTCCGGCCATCAAAGAGCAGTTGTCCTTATACAGGATATGAGTGAATGTCTCATAAAACCATGATTTCAGGAAGATGAAATATTCTCTAATTGCCTTATAAAGAGAATAGAACACTGATTTTGCGGAGAGTTAAAGGTAATATTGACAAAATTACAACTCTTTTTGTAAATCCCTTTTCCCACCCAGTATCACTCCAATAGGTCTTAATGAATCGATATGATCGCAGATTATCTTTATGGCAGCGGTTATAGGAATTGCCAGTATGATTCCGATGGCTCCCCATAACCAGGTCCAGTACATTACCGCAGCTAAAACAGCTAAAGGACTTAAATTCACCCTTTCACCGATGAGTCTGGGAGTAATGTAATTGCCCTCAATGCTTTGGGTACCGACATATGCGATTAGAACCCAGACCACAGGCATTATTGCCTTGAACTGAATTGCTGAGACTATTAAGGGCGGGAAGAGGCCAATAAAGGGTCCTATGTAGGGGACTAAATTCAACATCCCGGCTAACGGACCCCAGATGTAGGCATAGTTAACCCCGATTATCAAAAACCAGATGGTTAAAACCACTCCCAGGGCAGCACTTACCAGAAATTTGGTAAGCAGGTAGTTTCTTATCTGCTCGTTGATCTTGGATATGATATTTTCAGCTACCCCCATCTCCGATTTGCCAAAGGCGGTTACCAGCTTTCTTTTTATGATTCTTTGATCGGAAAGCATGAAAAAGGTTAAAAACACAATCAGAACCGTCCCGAAGACAAAAGTGACCACCGAGGTTAAACCTTTGACCATATAACCGGTTACTCCGGAGAAATCTTTTAATTGGAATTCCTGTAAATCCAGCTCTCCGGTGTCGGCGATTATTCCCCTTTCGATCAAATCAGTTTTTAGTTCAGATAGGAGATATAAAAAACCC
Source organism: Candidatus Zixiibacteriota bacterium (assembly GCA_049642665.1). Classification (GTDB taxonomy): domain Bacteria; phylum Zixibacteria; class MSB-5A5; order MSB-5A5; family SM23-73-2; genus CAYURP01. The sequence continues at coordinate 1,989 of JBARPA010000141.1, read as the reverse complement.
TCCCAGTACTGGGGCAGTTCTATGAAAAGATCACTAACTTGAGCAGATAAAAAGTAACCTACCCATCCCACAACTATAAGAGTTATTAATAAGACCACAATTACGGAAAGCACACGAGGAAATTTAAGTTTTTCAAAAAACCAGACCGCCGGGCTCAAAACATAAGCTAATGAGATGGCTATTAAAATGGGAATAACTATGGGGCTGGCAAAATAGAAAAAGGCAGTGGCAGCGGCCAGGGTTATAAAGGGCAAAGCGATGGTCTGTAGAGTTATATATGGTCTGGATTCTTTCATTTTTTAATTTATCTTTTAAAAAGTTTGAGTAATTTCTGTAATCCCAGGGTGTTTATCACATCCTCCGGTTCCAGCCAACCTCTTCTGGCGGTGGCTACTCCATACATCATCCAATCTAAATGTTTTACGCTATGTGCATCGGTAGAAATGGCTATCTTTACACCCTTTTCTTTGGCTTTTCTGCAGTGAATGTCGTTTAGGTCCAGTCTCTCCGGATAGGCATTTAGTTCTAAAACCTTATTATTTCGTAAACACGCGTCCATCAGCTTGTCCATATCTACCTCATAGGGCTCCCGCCTTCCTATAAGCCTTCCGGTGGGGTGAGCTATTATGTCCACATTGGGATTCTCAACAGCCTTGATCAATCTTTTTGTCATCTCAGCTTGAGGTTGATTAAAGCTGGTATGAACAGCTGCTATAACCACATCTAATTCCTTTAACACGTTATCTGGAAGGTCAAGTTTAGCATCTGCTCTTATATCGACCTCTATTCCGGATAAGATTTTAAAATTTTTGAACTTTTTATTTAATCTATTTATCTGTTTTATCTGTTGGGAAAGCCTTTCAGCATTCAAGCCTCTAGTAATTCCCACAGCCGGAGAATGATCGCAGATGGAAATATATTTGTAACCTCTTTTCTTAGCCGCCTCTGCCATCTCCTGTATGGTGTTTTTCCCGTCGGTCCACTCTGAATGTATGTGTAAATCGCCCTTTAGATCATCCAATTCCACAAGATGTGGTAGTTTCTTTTTTAATCCTAATTCGATTTCGCCCCAGTCCTCTCTGAGCTCAGGTGGGATAAAGGGAAGCCCCACGGATTTGAAAACTTCATCTTCGGTTTTGCCGGCTATTCTTTTTTTGCCTTTGAACACACCATACTCATTTACCTTTAATTTCTTTTTAACTCCTAATGATCTAATTCTAATGTTGTGAGCCTTGGATCCGGTGAAATAGTGCTGGGCTGCTCCGAACTCCTCTGGTTTCACTGTCCTCAAATCAGATTGGAAACCATCCTTAGTAACAATGGAGCTTTTGGTCTCTCCCTTGGCTAAAACGGAAGCTACCTGCGGGAGTTTCGTAAAGGTATCTGCCACAGATTTTGGTTTATTTGTTGCCACCAGGATGTCAACGTCTGCAATTGTATCCCGCATCCTCCTCAGGCTACCGGCTAAGGTGATTTTTTTGATGTGAGAGTTCTTCTTTAGCTCATCCAGCATGGCCTGAGCCCGGGGAAAGATAAAAGCCAGAGGGAATCTCTCCTTATATTTTCTGACCTGGGTAACCCCTTTCAGGATGTTCTCCTCAGTTTTTTCCCCCAGGCCAACAATGCCTTTGAGCTTTCCCTTTTTGGCGGCCTTTTCCAGCTGAGTTACGGTTTTTATTTTCAACTCATCATATATCAGTTTGGCGTGTTTAGGACCTACACCCGGAATCTTCAAGAATTCTATCAGAGGCGCATACTCTGATTTCTTAAGCTCCTCATAATACTTCAATTTCCCTGTTTCCAATAATTCCTTTATCTTTTTGGTTATAGCTTCACCTATTCCTGGAAGTTTGCCCAAATTATCTAAATCCTCAGGTGTGGATAGTTGCACGGTCAGATTCTCCAGGATTTGAACGGCTCTCTTATATGCTCTAACCTTGAATGGATTCTCACCCTGAATATCTAAGATATTGGCGATGTGCTCAAATA
>JBARPA010000140.1:0-2088 GCA_049642665.1 Candidatus Zixiibacteriota bacterium | reverse complement strand
TATGTGATGTGATCAATAAAAGACACGCTCGAGGTAAAGACTTTAGTATAGTGGTTGTGGCTGAAGGAACCAAAATTCCCATAAAGGAGAAAATGGCGGATAAGCTGGTGGTTCAAGATGCTGCTATGGACGCCTTTGGCCACGTAAGATTGGGAGGGATTGGTAAGGTTTTAGCCTCCGAGATTGAAAAGAGAACTGGAATTGAAGCCCGATTCGTTATTTTAGGCTACATCCAGAGAGGGGGCACCCCAACCGCCTTTGATCGACTTCTGGGGACCAGATATGGCGTAGCGGCAGTGGATTTCATCCATAAAGGACTCTTCGGGAAAATGGTTAGTCTGAAAGGTAATCGAATTGTTCCAATGGATTTGTCCGAAGTGGTTAATAAAACTAAATTAGTGGATGATGAACTTTATGATATCGCCGAGACTTTTTTTGGCTGATCTGATGAGAAAAGGATTTTTCTGCATCCTCCTTTTAACTTTTTTCCTTTCTGGTTCGGATTCCTGTTTAGGAGAGGATGTATCAAGTCTTAATTTAATCGGGTTGAGAGTTGGAATGTGGAGGATGAGCTCCCCTGAAATTGAACCTCAAATACCTGAATACCAGGCTTCTGCCAAAACCATTAGCCCATATGGCGAGATCTTTTTAACCTATGGATTGAAAAAAGGTTTCTTGGCAGAGCTTTCCTTGGGTTCCTGCGATAGGGGGGAGACAAGGTTTGAACAAGGTAATGATTATTACTGGGAATCGGTTACTATCTACCCCATCTCTTTAGGTGGTTATTTTTATCCCCTTTCCTATAAACCACAAACTCCGTGGCAGCCTTACCTGGATCTGGGAGTCTCCTATGTTATGGGATCCAAAAGCTTAGATTACGGCTCTGTTTATCCCGGGCAGAAATATTTCTTTGAGGGATATGTCAAAACCCGCTCCGCCTTCGGAGCTTTTGCCGGAACCGGCCTGGATTTCAATCTAAGTAAATACTTGATCCTGAATTTAGATTTCAAATATCGCTGGGTGAAGTTTGGAGAGGAGGTTGGGGGTATTAAGGATTACAGCGGTGCACAGCTCACCTTAGGTTTCGCATATGTGTTAGGAGTGAATAGGTAAACTGTAAAAAACCAAGGAGGTATTTTATGCCCATCAAGATCGGTATCAACGGATTTGGAAGAATAGGCCGGTTGGTCTATCGTGCTGGAATGAACAATTCCAACCTGGAATTTGTGGCGGTCAATGACGTAACTGATGCTAAAACCCTGGCTCATCTTTTGAAATATGATTCAGTGCACGGTGTTTTAGACTCAAAGATCAAAGCTGAGGGAAACAATATTCTGGTGGATGGCAAAAAGATGGAGGTTCTCTCGGAAAAGGACCCCTCCAACCTTCCCTGGAAGAAGCTGGGTGTGGATTTTGTGGTCGAGTCAACCGGTAAGTTTCGCACTGCTGCTGATGCCAAAAAACATATCCACGCAGGAGCTAAAAAGGTCCTGATCTCTGCTCCGGCCAAGGGCTCTGATCCGGTACCAGCCATTATTCTGGGAGTTAACCAGGATAAATATGATCCTAAAGCTGAGGTGCTCACAATCGGCTCCTGCACCACCAACTGCCTGGCTCCTGTAGCTAAAGTACTGAATGACAACTTTGGCATTGTTCGTGGATTTATGACCACCGTGCACGCTTATACTGCCGACCAAAACCTCTTGGATGGGCCCCATAAGGACCTAAGGAGAGCCAGAGCAGCTGCCGTCGCTATTATTCCCACTACCACCGGTGCAGCAAAGGCACTGGCCCTGGTTCTTCCGGAATTAAAAGGGAAATTGGACGGCGTTGCCTTGAGAGTTCCGGTTACCACTGGATCGATTGTCGATTTGACCTGCGAGCTTTCAAAGGAAGTAACCGTTCAGGCCATAAACGATGCTATGAAAAAGGCAGCCTCAGGAGAGATGAAGGGTATTCTGCAATATACTGAAGATCCTATTGTCTCTGCTGATGTGATTCATAATCCCTATTCCTCCATATTCGATGCACTCTCCACCATGGTTATGGGAAAGAATCTGGTTAAAATCTTTTCCTGGTATGACAACG
>JBARPA010000139.1:0-4887 GCA_049642665.1 Candidatus Zixiibacteriota bacterium | reverse complement strand
GCTCCCCATAGTATAAAAGAACAGGGTTCAGATAGTACAGCTCCAAAGACCTATCAGCTCCCCCGTAGATTATCACCTCCGAGACTCCCTACTCCAAATAGGGTTTTGGCTTAAAATTGATCCTGTGACCTGAGAGATACCTTTTATACAGGGTATCCGATATGGTTTTTTCATCGAGAATAGTGGCAAAAAACAGGAATTTGAACTTTCCTATTTCCCCTCCTAATTTCAGCATATCAAATGGTGGAGCCAATCCCGAGACAAGCAAAAAGTCGTTTTGACCCGGCCCCCACCTGAGATAATCCCTCCCGAAAAGAAGGTTGAAATATTTGAAATCGATTTTCATATAACCCTGATCAAAGATTCCAGTTAAGTCTTTTTTCCATTCCCTCCCATAAATATTGGGATCCTTTTCCGCCTTGGTGTCAAGCAGTATCTTGTCTTTTAAAAGCAATCTATTTTTAAATTGAAATGCAAAATCCAGCTCCAGTTTACCCCTGGACCAGGAAGTGTCAATTCTGTTCTGAGTAAGGTAAAGATAAGGATAAAGCCCGCATTTCACAACTTTTTCCCCTTTTTCTTCCCTCAAAGTCTTCATCTCCAGGGAGAACTCATCTCCGAGCTTAGCCAATAACCAGCCCTGAGCTTCGGTGGGAATCAGCTCTTTGTTTTTGATCTTTTCATCAATCTGGATTAAGAAAGAGGCAATTTCCCATCTCTGATAGGGTTTGACGTTTTTGTGCAGTTCGGGGAAAAAGCCTTGAACGTAGAGTTCATCAACAGTTGGATAAACCCAGCTATTTAAAGGGATGTTTTCCAAAAGAGAAGCTTGAGAGAAATTGGATGTAGCTAAAAAGACAAAAAGAACTCCCTTTATCAGTATAATTATTCTTTTTTTCAATAAACAAAACCTCCGCAGGCGAAATTAATCCTCAGAGGTATAAAACTCCGTTTTATAGCTTTACAATCTTTTTTTTGTTTTTAACCTTTCGGGTAGCGTTTCTGGAATCGAAGATCAACTTGGCATTTTTCACTATCCAGGGATAATCATAGGTACTGTGATCGGTAAGGATGACCACACAATCTGCTTTTCTCAGAATTCCCGTTGATAACTTCTTTGATTTTAAGGTGTAACCATTCATTATCACCATGGGAACAAAGGGATCGTTATAGGTCACTTTGGCGCCCCTCTCCTCCAGAAGTCTCATCACATCTAAAGCTGGAGACTCCCGAACATCGGAGATGTCCCTTTTATAGGCTGCTCCCAGCACCAGAATATTAGAGTTCTTGAGGTTTTTCCCATTTTGATTCAGAGCCAGACTGACCCTCTCGGTCACATACTCCGGCATCCGGGAGTTTATATCTCCGGCCAATTCTATAAACCGGGCATAATAGTTCAGGGATTTCAATTTCCAGGAAAGATAATGGGGATCGATGGGAATACAATGTCCTCCCAGACCGGGTCCGGGATAAAACTTCATAAATCCAAAGGGCTTGGAATCAGCAGCATCGATTATCTCCCACACGTCGATTTTCAGCCGATCGCACATCAAAGCCACCTCATTAACCAAACCGATATTCACGCTTCGAAATGTATTCTCCAGAAGTTTAACCATCTCCGCTGATTGGGTTGAGGATACCGGAACTACCTGGACTATAGTTTGCTCATAAAATAATTTAGCGATCCTGGTGCACAGGGGGGTCGTCCCTCCGACTACCCGGGGGGTATTCTTTATATCATATACCGGATTTCCCGGGTCCACCCTCTCCGGCGAGAAAGCTAAAAAGAAATCCTTGCCCACTTTGAGTTTGGTCTGCTCCAGCATGGGACGGATAAGCTCTTCTGTGGTTCCGGGATAGGTGGTACTCTCCAGGATCACCAACTGACCCCGATGCAGGTATTTTTTCACCTGAGAGAATGCGGAGAGTATAAAAGAAACGTCCGGATCCTTGGTCTTGCTCAATGGGGTGGGCACACAGACACAAGCGCAGTCTACTCTCTTCAGAAGTGAAAAATTGGTGGAGGCTTTCAGTTTTTTATTTGTCACTAATCTCTTGATCTGTTCATTCTTCACATCGTCTATATCTGATCTTCCTGAGTTGACCAGCCTTACCTTCTTTTTACTTATATCCATCCCTAAAACACGAAATCCGGAATTTCCCAGCTCCGTAGCTAAAGGGAGTCCCACATATCCCAGACCTACAATCCCAACTACTGCCGTTTTGTCCTTAATCTTTTTTTCCAGGCTTTTGTATGCTGAACTTCTCGAAGACAAGTTGAACCTCCTATCTAAAAGTTATCCTCGGCTATACATATCTTTCCAGTAATCAAAAGTGTCCCTCAGTGTTTTATGAATAGATATACGGGGTTTCCACCCTACTTCTTTTTCTATTTTGGAATTATCCCCTAAAAGAATCGCTATTTCGGCTGGTCTGGTTTTACCCTTTTTACTTACTTTGATATCCTTTGTGGAAAATCTGAGAAGGGTGGAAAGAAGAGTTTCTATCCGGTAAGCTTTACCGGAACAAACATTATAGGCTTCACCCGGTCTGCCTTTCTCCATAAGAAGATGGTAAGCCCTTACCACATCCCGGACATCCGATATATCCCTTTTAGCGCTCAGATTGCCAACTTTCATCACAGGTTTAGAAACTCCCTGATCGATTTTAGCTATCTGAGAGGCGAAATCGGGCACAACAAATCCCAGTCTTTGTCTGGGACCAGTGTGATTAAAAGACCTGGTTCTGATAACAGGAATCCTGTAGGATTGGAAATACTGATAAGCTAAAAGGTCGGCGCAGGCTTTGCTTGCTCCATAGGGAGAAACCGGTCTCAACGAATGGGTCTCTTTTATGGGTAAGTCCTTTGTTTTTACCTTGCCATAGACATCGGAAGAGCTGATAACCAACAGCCTGATCCTTTTTTTAATTTTCCGTAATATCTCCAGCATATATAAAGTGCCCCTGACATTGACCTCAACCACATCCAGCGGTCTGGCAAAAGATTCACCAACCGAGGAAAAGGCAGCCAGATGATAGATTCGATCAGGTTTTATCCTGTGGATCAATTTTTTAAGGGATTTGAAATCAGTTACATCACATTCAGTTAAATTTATCCTCTTTTTGATATGTGCAATATTATTCAGAGGCTCACACGCCAGGCAGGTGCCATAGATTTTTTGTTTCTTTTGAATTAAAAATTCCGCCAGATGTGATCCCACAAATCCGGCAATTCCTGTTATCAGAACTTTCATAACTACTTCTTAAAAATCATTTTTTTTAATCCAAGCCCAATCCAGAATCTGAATTGTGCTAAAGCATATTCCTATTGTACCTTATATAATCTTAACAAAATAGATGTTCAAATCAGACTATTTTTTATCCCGAAGTATTTTCCTGTATCTTTGCAGGTCTGCATCCACCATTATTTTTATCATCTCCTCGAATTTCATCTCCGGTTTCCAGCCCAACTTCTTTTGGGCCAGAGATGAATCACCTAACAGAACATCCACCTCTGCTGGCCTGACAAATTTGGGGTCAACCTTTACATATTTTTTCCAGTCCAGCCCAGCCTGTTTAAATGCGATCTGCACCAGCTCTTGTACCGAATGGTTTTTCCCGGTGGCTATGACATAATCTACCGGCTTTTTTTGCTGGAGCATAAGCCACATAGCCTTGACATAATCCCCGGCGAACCCCCAGTCCCTTTTGGCTTTCAGGTTACCTAAAGCAAGCTTATCCGCCAATCCAAATTTTATTCGGGCAACTCCGTCGGTTACCTTTCTGGTCACAAATTCCTTTCCCCGACGGGGCGATTCGTGATTAAAAAGTATTCCCGATGAGGCGTGGATGCCATAGGACTCCCGGTAGTTCACCGTTATCCAGAAGGCATAAACCTTTGCTACCCCGTAGGGACTGCGAGGATAAAAGGGGGTTTTCTCATTCTGGGGTACTTCCCGAACCTTACCGAACATCTCCGAGGAGGATGCCTGGTAAAATCTTATCTTGGGATTGACCAGCCTGATTGCCTCCAAAACCTTGGTCACCCCCAGGGCGTTGAATTCACCGGTTAACATAGGCTGAGACCAGGAGGTGGGAACAAAGGACTGAGCTGCCAGGTTATAAACCTCATCCGGTTTTGTATCATCGATTATGTTTATTATGGAAAGCTGGTCCAAAAGATCTGCTTGAACCAGGGTTATTTTGTCCCGGATGTGATTTATCCTTTCGAAATTTTCCGTGGAAGCCCTTCTGACCATACCGTAGACCTCATACCCTTTTTCCAGAAGAAACTCGGCTAAATAAGAGCCGTCCTGACCTGTTATTCCTGTAATTAGTGCCCGCATAAAAACCTCTTTTTTTCAGGGAATATAATACCCAAATTATGTTAAGTCAAACAAAGTTTGGTAATTTTTTTCCTTGACAAAGTTAAACCCAAATTATTAATTTCAGTCTTAAAAGTTTTAAAAGAGGAGGAGAGATGTATAAGCTGTATTTTGATATCAGGGATATCTTTCGAGCACCCAGGTTAGCCTTATCCGGCAAAAAGATACTGATCCAGTGTCTGGGACTTGTAATAGGATATGTGGGGTATTTGATCCTGACCTACATTGCCTTTTTAACCAGCAAGATGAGTCTTTCAGATATATGGGAAAGCTACGGTTTTTTCCCGGTATGGGATTTCACCTTCACCAACTGGTTTAGCTGGCTGATATTCATTATTGGTTGCCTTTTTATTTTAGTTACCTGGCTTTTAGCCTCCGCAGCCGTAGGAAAGGTAACCTATGAGCAGCTTAAAGGGGATGAATTCTATTCTGCTAAGGATTCTTTGAAGTTCTTGAAAAAACATGGCAAAACTATATTTTTAACCCCCCTTTCCCTGGTGGT
>JBARPA010000138.1:0-2416 GCA_049642665.1 Candidatus Zixiibacteriota bacterium | reverse complement strand
TACACTGGATGTGCTTCTGAGTTTCAAGGAATCAGCTGTGGATCAAAATTATGTCAGGCCGGAAATTGATGATTCGGAGGAAATAGTAATAGAGGATGGTCGCCATCCGGTAGTGGAGAAGATACTGGAAGGGGAATTTGTACCCAACGACACCGCAATAGAAAAGGATCAAAGAATCCACGTGATAACCGGCCCCAATATGGCAGGAAAATCGACCTATCTCCGTCAGGTGGGTTTGATCGTGCTTATGGCTCAGATGGGTTCCTTTGTTCCCGCCAAAAAAGCTAAAATAGGTATGGTCGATAGAATCTTCACCCGGGTAGGAGCACTGGACAACATCGCCTTGGGTCAATCCACATTTTTAATGGAGATGGCTGAAACGGCCAACATCCTTAACAATGCCACACACAGAAGTTTGATCCTTCTTGATGAGATAGGAAGGGGGACCTCAACTTTCGATGGTTTGTCCATTGCCTGGGCAGTAACCGAGTACATTCATAATAATCCAAATCTAAGTTCCAGGACATTGGTTGCCACCCACTATCACGAGCTCACCGAGTTAGCCAAATTCCTGCCCCAGGTTAAGAATTTCAATGTAGCAGTAAAGGAGTGGGAGGATGAGGTGATATTTTTAAGAAAGATCGTCCCCGGAGGGTGTGACGATTCCTTCGGAATCCACGTGGCCAAGCTGGCAGGCGTACCCAAAGAAGTCTTGGAACGGGCCAAGGAAATACTCGTTGAACTGGAGCAGGGAGAACTTTCCTATGAGAAACTACCCAAGCCCAAACAAAAACCAATAGTCCAGCAATATCAGCTAAGCATATTTTCAGCCAAAGACAATCAGATCGCACAGGAGTTAAAGAAAATAGATATAGATAAATTAAGTCCTCTGGAAGCATTGAACAAGTTAGAGGAGCTTAAGAAAAAAGCAGACGAACAATGAATTTTGACTAATGACGGATAAGAAAATGACGAATGACGAATGAAAGATTAAGAGATGGCAGTCTATGGAAAATTCGAAGATCTACCAGTATGGAAGCTGGCTAAAGATTTGACAGTTAAAATATATCAGATTAGCTAAGGTGAAAAATTTCGAAAAGATTACTCTTTAGTTGATCAGATACGAAAAGCAGCGATTTCTATTTCAAGTAATATCGCTGAGGGATTCGAGAGAGGATCAAAAAAAGAATTTATTCAATATCTCTATATAGCCAAAGGTTCATTAGGTGAAGTGAGAAGTCAGTTGCAAATTAGTTATGAACTTGGTTATATAAATAAGGAAAACCTAAATACTCTTTTATCTCAAAGTTATGATCTCTCAAATCAATTGGGAGCATTTATATCATCAATCAAAAGAAGAATTAGAATTTAATTCGTCATACGTCATCAATCATTCGTCATATTAGAAGTATGAAAAACAACATATCTATATTACCCGATGATCTGGTAAACAAGATCGCTGCCGGCGAGGTGGTGGAACGGCCGGCTTCTGTGGTGAAGGAACTCGTGGAGAATTCCATTGATGCCGCGGCTAAAAATATACTGGTCGAAATCAAAACGGGAGGGGTTAAATCCATCCGGGTTTTAGATGACGGAATGGGCATGTCAACAGATGATGCTGAATTAGCTTTGTCCCGGCATGCCACCAGTAAAATTAAATCGGTAAACGACCTATACAAAATCGAAACCCTGGGATTCAGGGGAGAGGCATTACCCTCAATTGCCTCAGTATCATTTTTGGAACTGATAACCAAAACTAAAAACAATTTAGCCGGGACCCAGATAAAAGTTGAGGGTGGAGAAATAAAAGAGAAAAAGGAGATAGGTGCTCCTGAGGGAACCTCCATTACCATACAGGAGCTTTTCTACAACACTCCGGCCCGAAGGAAATTCCTGAAAAGCAAAATCACAGAGACCAAACACGTAATCGATCTGGTAACAAACTATGCTTTGGCTTATCCTGAGATCTCCTTCAGGTTGAGATCGGATGACCGGGAGCTTTTCAATTTAAAAAAAAAGGATATGCTTTTTCAGAGGGTTGAGGATCTGTGGGGAAAAGACTTTCTCTCACGTTTGGTCCAGATAAAAGAGGAGTCTCAGGATCCGCAAGTGTCAGGCTTTCTGGGAAAACCTGAGATCGCAAAATCCAACCGGGCGGAGATACATCTTTTCGTGAACCAAAGGCCAGTGATCTCTCGCTTTCTAAACCATGCCATAAGAACCGGATATGGGGAGCTTTTGCCTCAGGGCAAATTCCCCATCGCATTGGTTTTGATACAGATCGATCCTGAAAAAATCGACGTGAATGTCCATCCCACCAAAAGGGAGATCAAATTCTCCCAGGAACATCAGATCTATAATCTGGTACACCTTGCGGTGAAAAAATCTCTGGGAACTCTACAGGTTACACCTACAC
>JBARPA010000137.1:0-1955 GCA_049642665.1 Candidatus Zixiibacteriota bacterium | reverse complement strand
TATGGTCTTTTTTTTCTGAGTGGTTTTGCTTTTGAGTCTATCTACAAGATCTGAATCTAAAATCCGGTAGAATTTCTTTTTTCTTCGGGGCAAAACACCTCCAGCTATTTGATATTATAAAAAACCTCCCTGCCCAAATACTGTCCGGCTATCCCCAACTGCTCCTCGATTCTCATAAGCTGGTTGTATTTACAAATTCTGTCAGTGCGGGAGGTGGAGCCGGTCTTTATCTGGCCGGCATTAACCGCAACTGCCACATCCGCAATGCTGGTATCCTCGGTTTCCCCTGAGCGGTGGGAGATCACTGCAGTGAAACCAGCCTTTTTAGCTATCTCGATGGCATCTAAAGTTTCGGTTAAGGTGCCTATCTGGTTCAACTTTATCAAAATGGAGTTTGAGGATTTCTCCTGAATTCCTCTTTTTAACCTCTGGATATTGGTAACGTAAAGATCATCCCCCACAATCTGAATCTTGTCCCCTAACTTCTGGGTCATTTCCTTCCATCCCTCCCAGTCATCCTCAGCCAAACCATCCTCAATGGAGATGATGGGATACTTTTCTACCAAATCAGCGTAGAAATCAATCATCTCAGAGGTAGACAGTTTTCTGTTTTCGGATTTTAAGACATATACCTTCTTTTTGGAATCATAGAAGGTGGATGCAGCTGGATCCAGTGCCAGAAGAATATCCTGACCCGGTTTGTATCCCGCAGAATTTATTCCCTCCATAATCACCTGCAGGGCTTCCTCATTTGATTTCAGATCTGGTGCAAATCCGCCCTCATCGCCCACCGAGGTATTATACTTTTTCCCTTTCAAGACCTTTTTCAGATTGTGAAAGACCTCAGCTCCCATTCGAAGGGCCTCTTTAAAGGATTCAGCACCAACCGGCATTATCATAAACTCCTGCAGATCCACGTTATTGTCAGCGTGAGAGCCTCCGTTTACGATGTTCATCTGGGGAACCGGTAAAAGTTTTGCGTTCACCCCGCCTATGTATTTGAAAAGAGGAAGTCCCAGGTGATCCGCACAAGCTTTACACACTGCCAGGGAAACCCCCAGAATAGCATTGGCCCCCAGCTTGCTTTTATCCGGGGTGCCGTCCATCTCCATAAGAAACTTATCCACCTCCTGCTGTTCAAAGATCAGAAGATCGGAGTCCATAAGCTGGGGCGCAATTATATCGTTGACATTATTAACCGCTTTCTGAACCCCTTTGCCCAAATACCTGGTTTTATCCTGATCCCTGAGCTCCAGAGCTTCGTGTTCTCCGGTGGAAGCGCCTGATGGAACAGCAGCCCTTCCTGAGGAACCATCCTCCAGAAAAACCTCAACCTCGATAGTGGGATTCCCTCTGGAATCCAAAATCTCTCGTGCCTGGCAATCGGTTATGCAGATCATCTCTCTCTCCTTTGAGTTTTCATTCTCCATTTTTTTGCACTTAATTTAAAACTTAAGATTTTTTTTATCAAGAGAAAAATTCTTTCCGTGAGTTCATTATAAAAAATCATAGAAGCTGGGATCTCCTTCTGATGTACCATTCAACTGAGAAGAACAAGATAAATAGAATCAAAAGCATTGGGCTGGACCAGATCTCGATTTTCTTTGTCTTTTCACTTCTTTTTACATCCAGTTGAATATCTTCCAGAAATAGGTAGAGTTCATCCGGCTCGTAATATTTCCCTTGTGAAAGTTGAGCTACCCTCTTAAGAACGTCCTTATCAGGATTTAAGTTCAGATCCTCCAGTGAAAATTCCTCAACTAAGAATTGTGAAGATTTCTGGCCCAGGATTTTCTCATCTCTTTTCGCGAGGCACAAAAGTTTATACTCGCCCGGAGGCAGAGAACCCAGCTTTCCCGAGTAATCTCCCAGACCGTCCAGTTTTAAACTCATCATTATGGAATCCTGTGAACCTTCTGAGTTTATCTTCACTTCCACATAGGCATCCTCAATTC
>JBARPA010000136.1:0-5781 GCA_049642665.1 Candidatus Zixiibacteriota bacterium | reverse complement strand
GTAACCAACCTTATCCCGCCGGTTCAAAAAGATCTTTTTCAGCACCGCAAACCGGGCAGATCCAGTCATCGGGCAGTTCCTCGAAAGGGGTGCCGGGCTGCACTCCGGAATCGGGGTCACCTTTTTCCGGGTCATAGATGTAGTCACAAACAGTGCATTTGTACTTTTTCATCTTTTTTATCTCCTTTCATTTTTAATAGACAAGAAGATCAAAGGATTGCCGATTCTGTTGTCAAATCAAGACAATTTAGCTCGTGTTTTCTGCTGTCAGTTATTGTATACGTCCCAACCTGGTTTATATTTAAAATTTGAAATCCACAATTACATTCTCATAAAAGATTATTAAATATATAACCTAAGATTATTATTTGAGGAACCGTTATTATGGGAAGCCACAGGGCAGTCCTCTTGCCTATGTTTGACCAGATCAAGCCGATTTCCGTGTAATCTGTTGCCACTCCCGCCATTAAAAATACAAAGGAATTACCAAAAGCATTTGTCTGCTTGAATATCTCGAAAGCCAATGGTGCTGTGCCCTCGGAACAAACCTCTATCACTGTGGCTAAAACCAGCGTTACCAAAAGTCCCAGCAGATTTGGTCCCATATAGTTCATAAAGAAATTATGGGGGACGTAAGCTCTAGCAGCTGATGCCAGAAACATTCCGATTAGAATCCACCACAAAACCATCTTGGAGAGCTCCCAGGAACCTTTCAGGATGCCAGTTAATTCGTTTTTCAAATTTCCAAGGGTGAAATGATACTCCTGCCATCTCCTTTTAATGTCCTTGAGTATCGAAAAATCCTCTTCCACTTCAACTATGTGTTTTCCAGGCTCTATCATACCCTTTCTATCCAATACCTGAAATATCAATCCGGTAACTACAGCGATAATAATGGCAAAGCCCACAAAAAGGAGTGCTTTTATGCCAAAAAATCCTAATAATATTATGGTAATGGGCAGGTTCGCCCAGGGGGATGCCAAAAGGAAAGCGATGACTGCTGGGGTGGAGGCGCCTTTTTTGTAAAGCTCTATGGCTATGGCCAGGATTCCATGGGAGCAAGCGGACATCAGAAAGCCCAGACCCACTGAATAGAGTATGGTTCTTTTTTTATGTTGGGCTAGATATTTTGAGACATATTTTCTGGGAATGAAATGGTCTATCATTCCTCCCAGAAGAAAACCTATAATAAGAGCTAACCAGATCAATTTTACATATTCATAAAACGAGAAAAGCAGATTGTGAAGAAATGTTACCCCCAAATAATCGAGTATCAAATGGGCCACAAGAACTGTAATTAAACCGAAAATAACCAGAAATATTTTCTCGGTATACCATTTTTTGCCAGGAACAGCACATACATAGCATTTCTCTTTTTCGATCCCGTGTTGCTCCTCGTATTTCCTGATGCAGAACTCGCTGCAGAAATAATGACCATGGGCCTTTATGGTCCCCTTCATTCCGCAGATTGGATCTATGTTACTCATAAAACAAATCGTTTATAGTTGTTTATTATAAGTTCAATCCAAGTAAATATATAGTTTTATATTTAAATTTCATTTCTTTTTAATGGTATATCTCATAATAGGCCGGGTTTCCGAACGCCTGAGAACTTCAGTAAATCCTGCCTTACTGAAGGCGGATACCAGACCGGTCCAGGCAAAGGCATCGGGCATCTGGCTCTTTTTCGGTTCCGTCGGATATCCCTCCACAAGCTTGCCGCCTTGCCTGCTCACATGCTCAATGGCTGCCTTGAGTAACTTCACTGATACCATCTTATGCCTATACGCTTTGGCCACAAAAAAGCAGACCACAGACCAGATCGGCTGATCATCCACTCTCTTGAGTATTCGAGACCGCTCCAGAGTCTTATAGACTTCTCTCGGGGCAACCGAGCACCATGCAATGGGTTCACCTTTGGCATAGGCAAGGATCCCGGGGATTTCACCGGAATCCACAATTCTTTTCAAAGCCCTTTTGTTACCTTTACCTTTTTGCCGCTCGAATTGAGAACGCTTCAACCTCCACCACATACACCAGCACCCGCCGCAGGCTCCCCTTTCCCCAAATAATTTCTCCAGGTCTGTCCATCGCTTTGGGGTTAAGGGATGAAACTTTAAAGGGGGATTATCTTTAGATGGTTTTCTTTTTTTATCCTTAGAACCTGACATAATTTAAAGGGAATAAATCTCAAAGAACAGTTCAATTTTACATTTTCTTTTTGAAAAAGTCAAGAACTTTGGTAAAGAATAATCTTTTTTGCATCTTTTATATCTGTGTAAGGGCTAAACTTTTATTTGGTTCTTTACGACTCTATTAATGAAAAATGAAGAGGTATTTTTTATGTCCGTAATAATTATTTTTACCATATTAATATTGGGATTGGCTGTGGGCAGTTTCCTTAATGTCTGTATTTACAGAATACCTGAGGGTAAATCCATTTTCTTTCCGGGATCACACTGTCCCCAATGCAGCAAAAAAATCAGGTTTTATGATAACATCCCGGTTTTAAGCTTCATCCTTTTAAGGGGGAAATGCAGATTCTGTGGGTCAAGGATCTCAATTCAATATCCTCTGGTGGAGCTTCTTACTGCCTTTTTGTTTATAGCCGCATACCTGTGGCAGGGTTTGAGCCTGGGATTTGTGTCCACTCTTGTTCTGGGCAGTTTGCTTATAATTGTGTTCTTTATAGATATAAAACATAGAATCATACCGGATGTGATTACCTTGCCCGGCATCGTAATTGGATTGGGATTTGCCTTAATTTCACCTCAAATTAAAATCCTGGATTCATTTCTGGGACTTTTAATAGGAGGAGGAGTTTTATATCTTCTGGCCATCCTGGGAGAACTTCTTTTCAAAAAGGAGAGCATGGGAGGGGGGGATATCAAACTGGCTGCAATGTTGGGAGCATTTTTGGGCTGGCAAAAGCTTTTTTTAATATTTTTTCTGTCAGCTTTTCTGGGAAGCATAATAGGTATTTTAGCTATCCAACTTTCCTCCAAAGTAAAAGAGCACAGAACCATTCCCTTTGGTCCCTTTTTGGCTCTGGCTTCCTTTGCAGCCTTGTTCTGGGGTGAAAGAATAATAAAAGCCTATCTGGATTTTTTCTGGGGACTTTAGAATCCAACTCTTCAGAATTACCTTCATTTACTACATTCTTTTTGCATAATAGCAGGTTGCAATCTGCCGATAAAATCAATGAAACTGAAAATCAAAGCTTGGTTTGGATACTATTATGAAGGGAAAAATTGGATTCAGCTATGAATCACAAGTAAAACTCTCCCTTTTGTTTTTGATTCTCTTTTTGGTCTTACTGAATCTGGGAACGCTTTACCTTCTGGGCAAGACCAGGGTGGTTTTACAAAAGGAAAACCAATCTAAATTAAGGGGAGCTTCTGCCACTGCCGGGATTCTCTGGCAAAGCGGTAAATCGGAAAATATCCAAAAGGGATTGGCTGAGTTAGCTTTTGCTTTCAATTTCGAGCATATAATGATTATGGATAAAGACCAGAGAATATTAGCATCCTCCAAGCCAGTTCTGGATTCTGAGGTGGAATCCAAATTCAAAGTGAGCAGAGAATCCACAACCATTTATAAAACGCTGGTATTTGATCCCAGGACCAAAAGCGAGGTTTTTGTGGTGATAAGAACTAAAGGGGATTATCTCAGTGCTCTTGAAAAGATATCTAAACTGGATGCCATATTCAGAGGAGCCGGAGTTCTACTTGCACTTTTCCTGGGGATGTTTTTAGTTAACGCTATCCTGAAGCCTTATCGCCTGATGAGAAAAAAAGCAGAGGATGTGCCTATAATACCCGAAAAGAAGGGTGAAAACGTTGATTTTGTGGTGAACGTTTTTTCCAACACCATTGAGGAACTCAGGAAAAAGGAGAAATTGTTAAAGGAGCTTCTCCAGGGTTCTGAGAGAAAAGCTGAGAAGCTGGCCTATTTCAACCAGTTTATCCTTAAAAGCATTTCCAATGGTGTGATTATCTGCGATATGGGGGGGAAAATACTCAGGTTCAACTCCGCTGCCCTTAGGATCCTGGGACTCCAATCAAAAGATTTTAATGAAAGGAATTATAAGGACGTTTTTAGTGAAAATAGCCTTCTGTTTAAATTGCTGGAGCAGATTCTTAAAGAGGAAAAAGCTCATTCCAATATGGAGACCAAATTTGTAAGAGAGGATGGTGAGAAGGTGTGGTTGGGTATCAGTTCCTCTTTTATTAAGGATGATAAAGGGGATAAACTGGGAGCAGTTTTATTTTTCACAGACCTTTCCGATTTGAAGAGACTTCAAAAGGAGGTGGCTTTCAGGGAGAAGATGGCTTCCTTAGGCGAAATGTCAGCAGGATTGGCTCATGAACTGCGGAACTCCATGTCCACCATCTGGGGTTTTGGAAAACTGCTTAAAAAATCCCTGGAATCGAATCACCCTATGACAGATGTGGTTGAACTGATAGTCAACGAATCTCATATGATGGAGGAGATACTTCAGAGATTTCTCGCCTTTGCCAAGCCTGTCCAGTTGGACCCTAAGCAAGTTAATCTCAAGGATATTCTTCAGGAATCCCTGGGTGCTATCAAGGAAACTTTAAAGGGTATTAAAGTAAAACTTGAGGTCAAAGAGGAACCCCCCCGGGTTTCAGGAGACCCGCTTCTTTTAAAACAATGCTTTCAAAATCTGTTTCAGAATTCGGTTGATGCCATGCCGCAGGGCGGAGAGCTCTCCATTAATATTGAGAAACCTGGTGGGCCAAAAGAGAGGAAGAATTTTATTATGGTTGAAATTTCAGATACAGGTGAAGGCATACCTCAAGACGAGCTGGAGAAGGTCTTTCTTCCTTTCCATAGCTCCAAGGATAAAGGGGCAGGTCTGGGTTTAAGCCTGGTCAAAAAGATAATTGATCTGCATCAGGGTAAAATTGAAGTTGAAAGCAAACCGAACAGGGAAACCACCTTCAGAATATATCTGCCTTTTAAATTGGAAAAAGTACCTGCCGAAGCCTTAAG
Source organism: Candidatus Zixiibacteriota bacterium (assembly GCA_049642665.1). Classification (GTDB taxonomy): domain Bacteria; phylum Zixibacteria; class MSB-5A5; order MSB-5A5; family SM23-73-2; genus CAYURP01. The sequence continues at coordinate 765 of JBARPA010000136.1, read as the reverse complement.
CCGCTGAGGTTACCTCTTAAATCAAATCATTGTCGATTTAAGATTTCCCAAAATACATTCTTGTTTGAATTCCTTTCTTGAAATATTATATTTCGAGAAAGTAGGTTTTAAATTATCTATAGGTAATAAATATCTGAAGCTAAAATGAGATTCGTTCATATATCAGATACCCATCTGGGGGCAGCGACTTTCAGCCGGAGGATCGCCCCATCCGGATATAACCAGAGGGAGGAGGATATATGTAATTCTTTTATTTCAGCCATTGACAAAATCCTTGAGCTTGAACCGGAATTTGTTTTGCACTCGGGGGATCTTTTTCATTCGGTCAGACCCACCAACCGGATCCTGCATCTGGGATTGGAGCAGGTTCTCAGATTGACCCGAGCTGATATTCCGGTAATAATCATATCCGGAAATCACGATGCTCCCAAACAAAAAGGGGTGGGTTCCATATTCAAGATATTTACCCTTTTCCCCAATTTATACCCGGTTTTCGATGAACGCTATGAAAAGATCAAAATAAATGATGTCACGATTCATGCAGTTCCCCAGTGCTCGGGCAATGAGATCTTCCAGGCTGAACTTGAAAAGGTGGAGGTGGATGAAAATGTGAAATTTAACATTCTCTTAGTGCATGGGGTAGTGGCTGGCATCCCCGAGTTCTCCATGGGTGAGCTGTCCGAACAGGAGATAAAGGCATCCCATTTCAAGCCAGAGTTCAATTATGTAGCTTTAGGCCATTATCATAAACATTGCAAGGTCAAG
>JBARPA010000135.1:0-1529 GCA_049642665.1 Candidatus Zixiibacteriota bacterium | reverse complement strand
CCCAGAAGAGGATATCAGTTGGGGTTTTGATTTTTATGAGAATTCTCAAATACTTTATAAAGACGCAGACGAGGTCTCATCAGGAAGAGAAAACCTCATAAACAATAGAAGCTTCATAGTTGCTATACAATTTGCTGGAAAAAAAATCCTATTCCCGGGAGATATGGAAGTTGAAGGATGGAAAAAAGCCTTTTATTATTCCAAGATTAAGAGTATTCTGAAAGATACAAATTTCTTTGTTGCTTCTCATCATGGTCATAAGAGTGGATTTACTTCCAAGATACTCGAGTACACTGGAAAACCTGATATTTATATCGTGCCAGCAAGAAGTGGTGATGAGGATGTTGATACCGCTTACTCTAAAGCGGAATTATCCAAAGGTTTCTTGGTTGTTGGCGACACAAAGCCAGCACGGATGATATCGACTGGACAAATAGGAAGTTCAATCAAAATTATAATAGATGAGTCCGGTGAGTGTTCATTGTCAAAAGTTGATACGCAAGATAATTTAAGCGAACATCAGAAAAAAATATTAGCAAGAAGGAAAAGGAGAATTTTTAGGAATTGGGGGTATTAGACAGGATGAAGCTATTCGACAAATATTCATTCAAAGCAATATATCTGCCAACTCTGATTGTATTAACGTCACCGATCATTAATGTGTATCTCCTGATTATGCTTAATCCGTTAAATATGAATGAAATGACTCGCTTAATGATAAATACCCCTACGATAGTCTCATCTGCGGTTCCAGTGTTGCTATATCTTATTGCATTAACATTGGTGAGAACAAGTGGGAGGAAAATGCAACAGAGGCTCATAGATGAATGGGATGGTCTGCCGACTACTAGATTTGCAAGGCATCACGACCACAAATTCTCAGAAGAAATGAAAAACCGTCTTAGACACATCATAGAGTCTAAATTCGGCATAACTCTATCAGACCCACAAGAAGAAAGAAAGAATCCACAAGAAGCCGACAACAGAATTTCCGAAGCATTTGCCTTGGTTAAAGATTGGCTCAGAAAAAATGACAAAGAAGCTTTCTGGCAGATTCACAATATTGACTATGGATTCTATCGCAATCTTTGGGGGAGCGGCGGGCTTTGGATTAGTCTGAATATCGTTTTTTTGGTTGTTTCTGTAATGTTATACTACAACACTCTATCTCTGGCGTTTTTATACCTAATTCTCTTTAATGTTATTGTAAATATCACTACAATTATGATAATCACTTTCTATCTGCCAAAAGCTACAAAATTCAGCGCTGAACAATATGCAGAATCTGCTTGGATAGCATTCTATAATCTAAGTCGAGAATGAGCGAAGGACACGTTTACCCAGATTTGAACGAACGTACTTCCATTTTCTTCAGACAGATTATCTGTATTTTCATTGATGCTGCGTTTCTTTGCTTGTGGGTTCTGATTCAGTGGATAGCAAAGCTTGTTGTAGAAAAGCTCTCGCCATCGGGGATCGATTTGTGGGTGCTCTGGGGTTTGCAGGCTGTGTTCGCAGTTTCCACTTTG
>JBARPA010000134.1:0-3797 GCA_049642665.1 Candidatus Zixiibacteriota bacterium | reverse complement strand
GAATTGAGGGGATAGATGTAAGAAAGGGAGCTTCAGCTCTGGTTTACAATCCCACCAATAATAAAATTTATTGTGCTAACAAATCTGATGGCTCTGTGAGTATTATAGATGGTGAAACCAATTCAGTTATAGATGTGCTTTCAGTAGGTGAATCTCCCCATAGATTGGTTTATAATTCTGTAAATAACAAGATCTATTGTGCCAATGAGAAAAGTAAAAACATCACTGTGATTGATGGAGTGGGAGATTCCATAATAACCACCATAGAGGTGGAGGGGGAACCGGAAGTTTTGGACTACAGCCCGGACCAGAACAAAGTTTACTGCGCTAATAAAATTAGCAATCAACTGGTTATAATTGATGGGGCAAATGATTCAGTTTTAGGCACTACCCCGGTGGGTGAAAGTCCTGTAGCTTTAGCCTACAATTCCCAAAACAGCAAACTCTACTGCGCCAACTACGGAAGCCGAAGCATTTTCATAATAGACGGAGTGGCGGATTCCCTATTGAAAGTAGTTGGTGTATTAGGCAGACCTACGGCTTTAACCTATAATTCCCTTGGTAACAAAATTTACTGTTGTAGCAGGTATACTCGGGACGTTATGATTCTGGATGGGGCAAGTGATTCCGTGCTGAGTTACATCACAGTCGGGAATAACCCTAGCGCTTTACTTTATCAACCCATAACTAACAGGATCTACTGCAGCAATTCAGGTACCAATAACGTCGTTATTATTGACGGGGATACTGATTTAATTACAAGGAGTATTCCTGTAGGTTCGGAGCCAATAGCTTTGGTTCACAACTCAACGGACAATAAAATCTATTCCATCAATCATTCCGGTTTCAATATAACACTAATAGATGGGAAGAATGATGCTCTGATGTGTTCACTGAGTGTTGCCTGCAAACCCATGGATTTGATCCTCAACTCTACTGACAAGAAGATATATTGTTCCAATCAGATGACCGATGATATCAGCGTAATAGATGCTGCTAGCAATCTGGTAGTGAACAGGATCCCTATGGAAAAGGATCCCCTTGCCTTGGAGTACAATCCCACCGACAACAAGGTCTATTGTGCTAATTACTCGGATCACTCCGTAAGTATAGTAGATGGAAGCTCTGATACGGTTTTAACCTCTATAACAACATATTATTACCCTGTAGATTTGACCTACAATTCAGTTTCCAACAAAGTTTACTGTGTTAAGGGTTATTGGAATCACATATCTGTTATCGATGGGACCAGTGATAAGGTTTCCTCCATTATTGAGGTTGATTTTGGTGCCGGGAAGCTGCTCTTTAATCCTATTAACAATAAGGTCTATTTCGCTAACAATGAAAAATCAAACCTTTTTGTAATCGATGGAAGTGCAGACTCATTGTTAGCTGTAATCGGTGTTGGTATCCAACCTGAAGATTTGGTTCTTAATACCATCAATAACAAGATATATTGTTCCAATTGGGGTGCTGGGTGTATTAGCGTAATCGATGGAGTTACCGATACCCGTATCTATTGGCCCTGTATCGGAGGCACGGGTTTGGGGGATTTAGCTTACAATCATCAAAACAACAAAATCTATTGTGTGAACAATCATTATAATACTATTTCCATAATGGATGGAGAAAAGGACTCGGTCATAGCTAAAGTGGGAGCTGGAATCTATCCCAAATCTATTGTTTATAACAATAAAAACAATAGAATCTATTGCGCAAATTGGGGGAGTAATAACATAACTATCCTGGATGGAGCCATAGATCTGATTTTGGGCGAATTGAACGCCGGCGAGGGGCCCTCTGTTTTAGTTTATGATTCGCTGGAGAATAAGATATACTGCCTGAATCAGTTATCCTCCAGCATCACGGTGATTACCTGCTCCTCCCCCACCGAAGTAGAGATGGAAGAAAGGCAAGTGGCAATTTCAGATTTTTCCCTTTCTCAGAACTTTCCCAATCCTTTTAATTCCTCCACGGTTATTCAGTTCACAGTAAACAGTTCACAACTTGCAGAAAACACTACTGTTAACGCCACCCTAACAATTCATAACATTCTGGGACGAAAAGTGAAAACACTGGTTAACTCAAGAAAACACCCCGGAACCTACCAGTTAACCTGGGACGGTAAGAAGGAACAGGGTGAAGATCTGGCCACCGGTATCTATTTTTATCGCCTGAAGCTGGGAGATTATTCCCAAACCAAAAAGATGCTGCTATTAAGATAAATACCATCAAATCCAGCAACCGTTGTAGAATTTTTAGATATCCGTACAGTTAGAGACAAGTTAATTATTCTTTAGAGTATAACTTTATTTCTGAAATGGGGAGTTGGCTCTACTGGTTCAATCTGTCCAGAATCATTGAAGAGATTATGCGTGAAATTTATGCATGATAGTATAAGATAAAATTCCAATTAAAGCACTTGTGGTTTTTCTAAAATGATACCAGGTTTCACTTCAGAACCACAAATTTACCTATATGATTTCCGTATTCTGATTCTACACTGTAAAGATAGATTCCAGAGACTATAGCCTGGGTATTACGTGTGATCATATCCCAGGCCTCATGGGAAGCGGTGGGATCCTCTGGAGACTTATCATGATAAATGGTTCTTACCAAATCCCCGTCTAAGGTGAAGATCCTTATGGTGCATTTAGCAGGTAGGTTCACGAAATGAAGCCTTCTATCGAATTCGGTAGCTCCTGGTTCTGATCCAAAGGCTCTGTATTCCACCCTCTGATCCCCTCGATAGGGGTTGGGATAAACTAATATCTCGTCTCCTTTTTCCCGGGCTAATTCCGGAGAATCAACAGCATAGACTAGGGTCTTGTTGATGCTTTTGCCGGATTCCAATGAGGGGATATCCGTTGGGGGATGACCGAAATCAAAGGTGGTTACGCAGACATAAAAGGATTGGCTGGGCAAAAATCCGCTCATTTTAAATTCATAATCCCAATAGCGATCCTGAATAGTATCAGTTTCAGCAGTTAACTCCTGATCTACACTATCTGCATATTCTTTGTACACCTTAATATCTCTCAAGCCTACATTCCATCCCTGTTCTTCGAAAATTAAGGAATCCAGATAGCTCACAGCATAAATTGTATCCAATAGGCATAATCCGGTTCGGTTATCCCGGGCCCACTCTCCCAGTGAGTCCTTCTTGGGGGCACTGAATATTAAAGTGTCAATTCCAGTGTATACATAGGGATTATTTCTGGTCCACACCAGGGGATTATCTCCAATGGGGGGCTTTTTGAAAGCTGATTGTAACGAGTCCAGAGTGATTGAGGCTTCGACTAAGGACCAGCTTCTGGGTCGATACAAATATCTATGCCATTGTGTGATGGTATAATTATTTGTCCGATCAAAGGATGCCACTAAGGTCCAATCGGAGCTGTAACCTGTGGTGTTGGTGTAAATATTATATCCCTCAAAATCATTTATAAAAGTAAAAGAATCTTTACTTTTCTCAGTCTTTTTTCCATTCCATTTAATTGTGATTTCACCATCTTTTGTTTCAATTGTTATCTCTGGAGGGATGGGAGGTGGTGGGCCCTTAAAATCAGGAATTCCATCACCAGTGTCTTCGCCAGGTAGAGGATTGTCATAAACCCAGGCTGCCCACAGGGAGTTGGTGGCAAAATCCGAGAAATCCAAATTATCGTAGTATCCTTCTGGATTGCTGGGAAGATTCCTGGCTCTGCTGGCGGGATCCACATGGAAGTTTTCTCCCCCGACATACCCCACGGTTACCTTTACACTATCACCGGGTGTTAAGTAGGGGAATTCTCCAA
>JBARPA010000133.1:0-2339 GCA_049642665.1 Candidatus Zixiibacteriota bacterium | reverse complement strand
CCTCTCATCGGTTTTAAAGTCATAAGCTTCTATCATTTTCACATCATCCCCATAGCCTTTCTTACATCCTTCATGGTATTTTGGGCTTTAGCCTGGGCTTTTTTAGCCCCATCCTGCAAAATCTTTTCTACCTGCTGGGGGTTCTGTTCCAATTTTTTTCTTTTAGTCCTAATGCCCTCCAGGGCTTTGTTCAAATTCTCTGCCAGGATCTTTTTGCACTCCACACATCCCAGCTCGCCTGAATGACAGGTCTCATAGAGTTTCTTATAATCCGGAGTATAGATTTGATGAAGAAGATAAACCGGACACTCCTCCGGATGACCGGGATCGCCTTTGTAGATTTTTTTAGGATCGGTAAACATCTTCATTATCTTCTGGGCGGTCTCCTCCGAAGACTCAGCTATGCTTATCTCGTTGTTATAGGATTTGCTCATTTTCCTTCCATCTGTTCCGGGAATGTTCGGGAATTTGGTCAGTTTCGCATCGGGTTCCGGGAAAACCTCTCCATAAAGGGAGTTGAATTTCCTGGCTACCTCCCGGGTTAACTCGATATGAGGCAACTGATCCTGGCCCACGGGAACATATCTGGCCTTATAGATTAAAATGTCCGCCACTTGGAGCAGAGGGTAGCCCAGAAAACCATAGCTATCCAGCCCTAATTCCTTTCTTTTCTCCTTATAGGAAGGAACCCGTGCCAGACGGGGGACCGGTATCAACATGGAAAAAAGAAGATGAAGCTCTGCATGCTCTTTGACCTGGGATTGAACAAAAATTGAACACTTCTTGGGATCCAGACCGGCGGCCAGGTAATCAAAAGCCACATCCATTATCCGATTCCTCAGCTGTTTGGTGTTATTGTAATCTGAGGTGAGGGAGTGCCAATCCACAATACACAAATACATCTCATATTCATCTTGCAGGCTCACCCAATTTTTCAAAGCCCCTTCCAGATTCCCCAAATGAAGTCTTCCGGTAGGCTGCATTCCGCTTAACATTATTTCCTTTTCCATACCTAACCTTCCATAAAATACAGGCAAGGCTTTTAAACCTCGCCATTCATTTTTTCCGATTCAATTTTTTTCAAAATCACCGATCAAATTCAAAATTAACTTTCAGTTAACCTCAAAGTTATTTATTCCAAGAACAGATATTGTTTCCACCTGTGATCCGAGATGCCCACAAACTGCTGGATAAAAGTGATGTGATTGGGTCGTTTGGGCCTCATTAAAAGCTTCATTCTGGCCTGTTCCGGTGTCCGGTTACCCTTGATATTGTTGCATCTGATACAGGCGCAGACCAGATTCTCCCAGCTGTCCTGTCCCCCATAGATCTTGGGGATAACATGATCCACCGTCATCTGGGTATTGGTCTCGTCGCAATACTGGCAGGTATGTCCGTCCCTTTTCAGAATATTTTTCCTGGTCAAGAGTATCCTTTTATGAGGAATCCTGATATAGAATCCCAATCTCACCACACTGGGAATAGGTAAAGACCAGGAGATCGAGCGGATCAGGTTACCATTATGTTTTTCAATTATCTCCGCTTTTCCCAGATAAATTAAGATCACCGCCCTTTTTACCGTACAGACCGAAAGGGGTTCGTAATTCTGATTCAATACCAAAACATTTCTGGAGAGCATCATATCTCCTTTAATTCAATAGTATTATTTAATTTACGAAAAAACAGCCCTCTGTCAATTATTTTTTTACATTTTTAAAAGGTAAATATAAAAGCATTTTTTACCGAAAATTAAGTAAAGATTTAACTTGACTTTTGGGGATGTTTTTTTATATTAGATTAGAACAGTATGGAGATCATTGAAAAGCTTAATTTTAGTTTGTTTTTGCTTCCCCGTAAAAGGAGGTTTGAATGAGAAGGCTGATTTTGATAATAACTCTTTTCGCTTTAACATTTTCCATGGGGCAGGCTTTTGCCCAGCAGGATCCCAATGATCCGGGAGATGCGGATACCATATGGTTTTGCCCGGATACTCTTTACGCTCCAGTTTTAGAGGGGGATCCAAAGGGATTTCTTCATATAATGTTAGTAAACGATGACACCGTGGGAGCTGTAAGTACTCCTTTGATCTGGGGTGGAACGGTGACCCTGGATTCTGTTACCTTTAAGAACACCAGAGTGGAATCCTTGGAATTTAACACTGTAAATAATGATCCGGTTAATAAGAAAGTCCTGGTTTCGAACATTCCCGTGGAGGAGGAACCTATATTACCCGGCCGGGGTAAAATCGGGACCTTGGTTTTTTCCTTTGAGGAGATGAATCCCGTAACATTAGACACCATATTTTTCCCTCCCATAAATACATTGAGATGCGTCACCTT
>JBARPA010000132.1:0-5034 GCA_049642665.1 Candidatus Zixiibacteriota bacterium | reverse complement strand
TAATCCCAAAAAGTACAGGTGGCTAGTGGGGGGAATAATTCTGGGGCTATCTGCAATTACCCGGCCTAATATACTTTTCTGCATTCCCTTCATCTGGCTCTGGATTTATATAAGTCTTAAAGGTAGAGTGAAATTAAAAACGCTTTTAGCCTATTGCGCAATTTTTCTTTTAGGGGTAGCTATCCTGGTAGCTCCGGTGATCCTGAGAAACTATATTGTGGGGAAGGATTTGGTTTTAATAGCCTCCCAGGGAGGGATAAATTTCTATCTGGGGAACAATCCCCGGGCCGATGGAACGAGCGCCATTTTTTATGGTGCCGATTGGCAGTATAGGGATTTCCAGTTCACGGCTCAAAAGGAAACCGGAAAAATCCTCAAGCACTCACAGATCTCCAGATACTATTACATAAAGGGATTAAACTTCATTTTGGGTCAGCCTGCTGAATCATCCCAACTTCTTTTGAAAAAACTCTATCTCTTCTGGAATAAAATCGAGATAAGCAATAACCAGGACATTTATTTCTTCAGAAGATACTCCTCCCTGATCAGAATCCTTCCCTTAGGATTCTGGATCATAGGTCCTTTAGCTTTAAGCGGAATCTTAATCTCCTTTTTGGAGAGACGAAGGATATTTTTGCCCTTTGTCTTTGTGATATCCTATATGATCACAATTGTTTTGTTTTTTGTAAACGCCCGTTTCAGGCTGCCTATCATTCCTTTTATCATCATTTTTGCATCTTTTGCCATTTACTGGCTGGCTCAACAACTGGTCAAAAAATATCTGAAATCCCTTCCCATATTTTTTATCATCTTTGTGCCCTTTTTTCTTCTGACCAATTCCAATCTCTATCGCCTGGATACAAAGAATTACGCCTCATCCTACTTCAGTCTGGGGAATGTATATTTAAAAAAGGGTAACCTCAAAGGAGCTTTACAGGAATATAATAAGGCTTTGGAAGAAGACGCTTATCCTGTGAGGGTGCATCTGAATAAGGGAATAGTCTTTTTCAAATTAGGTCAATACCAGAAAGCAGAAGAAGAATTTTTAAGGGAGCTGGAAGTGGATCTCCAGGATGAGAGGGCATATAACAACCTGTCTGTGCTTTATCGACTCCAGGGAGAACACCAGAAGGCAATAGAGAATGCCCAGAAATCCATCCAGATCAAATCCTATTATCCTGAGGCATATATTAACTTAACCCTAGCCTACCAGGAGAAGGGTGACCTTACCAGGGCTCGAGAAACTTTAAGTGAGGCCATGGGGATAATTCCCAATTTTCTCTATGCCAATTTCGTTCTGGCCAGCCTGTATCAGATCGAGGGAAAAGTTGACTCAGCAATCATAGAATACCAGAAGATTGCAGGCTACAGACTTAGAAAAGATGCGGTGATTTACGATCTGGAAACTCTGTTTGGTAAAGAGGAGAGAACGGATAGAAACATCAAGGCCAATGCTTATTACAATCTGGGTTTGATCTATGCGGAGAGTAGCGAATTTGACAGGGCAGAGAGGAATTTTCTTAAAGCCATAGACCTGGATCCTGATTTTGCCCAAGCTCATGCCAATTTAGGTACATTATATGATACCTTGAGGGAGTACCCCGGGGCATTGAACCAGCTTGAGACCGCCATCCAGTTGGATCCTGAAAATCCTGTTTATCATTTCAACCTGGGCCTGGTATATGCTAAAACCAATCGATTAGGAGAAGCTATCTCCCAATTTAAGAAGGCATTGCAGATTGATCCGGGCTTTATTCAGGCGGCTGAGATGCTCCATTTAGCTGACTCCCTGCTGAAAAGCAGATGATTCTTCTGATAGTTAAGTATAAAAAAAAGAGGTTAGATAAATCATCTAACCTCTTTTTATCGGTTATTTAGAAACCTTAAGGTAGTCCTGTCTCAAGAAACCAGTTGATCATAATCTTCATAGCTTCCTGGGCCTGATCATTTTTGGTTAAGTATAAAGGAAAAGCAAATTCCGCTGTTTTGAATGTTTTACCAGTAAATCTCACAGCACAAGGTTTACCATTCAGGTTCGAGTCCATGCCCTTACTCGATTCGAAATCATATAAGCGATCGGTCCATGCGGAAAGAACCATCGAGCATGCACCTGGAATTGCATTGCCCATTGGGTCGTATTCGCCCTCTTTCCAGTTCAAAAGGGTCTTGACTGTTGCTGAATCCGATTCCAGATAGGGGAAATCAGTGGTACCCAGGAAAGGTTTGGCTCCGATGAATTCATCGTTTCTGTTGCCTACATCCCAGCTGGGGAAGTACGCCTGAAGCAGTCCGAAATAGAATCTGGCCATATCCACCACCACGTAACGGCTCCTGAAATCGCTCAATGGGGCACCGAAATCAATTAAGTGCCATCCTCCCTTGTTTAAACTCCAGTTATTTATCCCCACAAACCAGATGTTTCCACCCACGTTCAGGTAGTTTTGATACTGAACATAACCAGAGTCTATCAAAGAATGCCCTTTAACGCCGGAGAATCTACCGTGATTTATTACGATCACCAGCTTATATTTGGATAACAGAAGCTCATTGGGGGGAGGATGGATAGCATCAGAAGGATTCACCGGATCGTACCATACATCAAAGTTTATATCCGTCTCCCCTTCAATATTTGATAACCACTCTTTGTAAACATCCAGAACCTTCTCTCTGTCATCTCGCATGGGAAAACCATAATGTTTGGGGCTTCCATATCGGCTGACATCCACCAAAAGAACATTCCTCTGATTATCCGGCCAGAAATCGATCAGGGGATGCACTATATGGATAAATACATGATCTGGAGTTTCGTCCACCACAAAGGCATCATCTCTGCAAATGATACGGAAAAGGTACCATCCGTGATGACCTCCGTTTGCCTCATTATAGTTCTTCAGATTGAAGAAGGTGCGAGATGTCTGCATAACCCATCTGCTGTTTGCCTCTTTATTCCAGGATGAATCTACTACCAGATTTAGATCTACGCTAAATGTGTCCTTAAAGGGACCGAAGAGTTCCCATTTGTAATAAAAATCGGGCTGCTTGGCGGTGTAATCTGAGGAATCCGAACCCTCCCATTGAAGTTTGATCCCTTTCCAGGTATCGGTTGTCTCAGGAAGAGAGTAATAGACACCCCGTTTAGCGAATGAAATCGTGTCGATATGGGTATTGGGAGGGTGGTTGTTCCGGGAAAGTCTTCTGAATACGTGTCCACCCTGTGCTTTGGATTTCCAGATTTTAGAAGTCGATCCATTATTATCCACAGCTCTCACAAAGAAGTACTGATTGACGAAAATGGTGGTGTCCAGTTCCGCAAACATTATCAAATTAACAGAGGTTTGAGTATCGATCACAGCAGTTAAGCTGTCCCGGTGTGCATGGTAACCGGCTTTCTCCAAATGTTTGGCAATCAAAGTATCAACCCACTCAGTATGAGGAATCCCCTCTATGGCTTTTACGAAAAGTGAGTCGACGAAACCATCTCCATCTCTGTCTGGAATCAAACCTAAATCGACTGATTTTCCATCCAAATCCATTTTCGATTCCGGGATTACAAGATATTGGAATTCCGTTATGCGGCCATCGGAATCAGTTCCCCACCAATAAACCCGGGGGTTTATAGAAAATGAAGCCTCCCCGGTGGGGACATTGACCAAATAAAGTTGAGGTGGGACGTTGGTAGGATATTCTCCCTTTTCTAACTCACCGCAACCCCAGACAAAGAAAAGAAGTAAACTACAAGATATAACTATTAAAGACGTTTTGCTATTCATTTTTCCTCCTTGGAAAACTCAGTATACATCACCATTTTAGAAAACCAGACCCAAAGAAAACTTATGAATCTCCTCCAGATAGCCAAAATCATGATATCCGTAATCAACTTTCAGGTTGGTGTAGGACAGCGGTAATTTCACTCCCAAACCTACTGAAATTCCTCCGGTATCATATTCCAGATTATAGCCAATCCGGGCAGCAAAGGTATCTTTATACCAGTGTTCTATTCCAAAATTATACTTCTCCAGATTGTCATTGGGGTGACTGCCTTCCAGATTCAGAGTGGTTTTGTGAACATGATTATTCAAAACCTCCATGGTGCCACCGAATTTAAAATTCATAGGGAGCGGGTAGTTCTCTTTGAGAAATTTAAAATCGGGACCGAAATTGCTTATCACCATAGCCACTTTAAATCCCTTGTAACCGGAATTGTACAAAGTACCCATATCAGCAGCCCAACCTGTGGCTTTCTCCTCGCCGTATGCTTCCTGCACGAATTTGAAGGTGAAACCGATACTGAATCTGTCAGTTAAACCCCTGGCGTAACTCAGGCCGGCAGCGAAATCCCGGGCGATAAAGGTTACGTCAGAAGGCAGGGGATGATCCGGGGTGGTCAGCGGCATCTCCCCGGTATTCAAAACATAAAATGCCAATCCCCAGACTCCCCCAAAGTTAGGAGTAGGATAGACTAACCCGGCAAAATCATATTTTATGTCAGCAGGATATTCGATATGGGTGAGCATAGCCTCCTTTGACTCCAATTGAGTCAAACCAGCCGGGTTATAATACAAGGCGGAAGCATCATCCACAATTCCTAAAAATGCTTCCCCCAGCCCCATGGCTCGGGCAGATACGCCTATCTCCAAAAACTGGGCTCCCGCCGTTCCCACCTTTGCCTGAGCAAAACACAAAGATGGGAGAAACACAACCATGATCAAGAAGATTAATGCTTTTCGCATAGGTTTCTCCTTTCTTAACTTCTCATTCATTTGACTATTACAAACTTACCTACTTGATCACCTTGATCTGATTCCACACTGAACAGATAAATACCTGAGACGATTGCCTGGGTGTTACGAGTTATCAGATCCCAAGTTTCATGGGTGGCAGTAGGATCGTCTGGATCCTTATCATGCTTTATCTCTCGAACCAAATCGCCATCCAAGGTGAAAATCCTGATGGTACACTTGGGAGGCAAATTGATGAAATGAATTCTCCTGTCAAACTGTCCATGTCCAGTGTAGGGCTCTGAGCCCAGCTCCA